>JADFLK010000076.1 GCA_022564455.1 Bacteroidota bacterium | reverse complement strand
CGGCTTGGCGGACACCGTCGGAAGGGACTTCGGTTCTGGAAGACACCGCCTGGAAGAGCTTCGGCTCGGAAGGGCACCGTCCAAAGAGCTTCGGCTTGGCGGACACCGTCGGAAGGGACTTCGGTTCTGGAAGACACCGCCTGAAAGAGCTTCGGCTCGGAAAGGCACTGCTCCTTGACGCGACTGAGTTTTCCAGGCTGCATGAGGTCTCCTCATAGCAGGATCTTGATCTCCCTCGGGAGAAACCAGCGCGATTGGCTTTCTTTGTAGAAACTCTTCGGAGTATCGTCTTCTTCGGAAGAAAGTTCTTCGGAACGTACAGAGAAGTGTCATGAACGTTGTGTGTGCTCCGAAGTACGGCATCTGTTTCGGCAGATGTTGGGCTCGTTGAGCACCGGGGTCCACGTAAGCGCAAGCTTGCAAGCCACTTTCGGTTCAACCGATCCCGCATCGGAAGGATGAAGGTGGTGCTTAAGGATGAAAGTACGGTCTGTGTAGTGCCTCGGTGGAGGGCAACGGTTGGGGGAACCCGGCTGCTGTTCAGAAGCTGAAGCTGCGTAAGCCCATGTTAATCGTAAGTGTTTCGGCACTCATCGTTTGGGCCGCGTAACAAGCTGCAAGAATGAAGGCATCTGCCGGATTGCTGAAAACGGATTCGAAACCGTCTTCTGGTTTCGGGCGACCGAAACACGCTACGCGGCCGCCCGGCCGCGGCCAGTTGATATGGAACGTTTCCTGGCGACAAGGTTGCAATAGGGGAAGCTCACTTCGGTGGGCTTCCCCTTTTTGTTTGCGCCCCCATTTTGCGTTTATGGGGGAGAGGGAACGGGTGTCTGGGCTTGGGTCGTAAACGCTGCCATACACTTTCCTGTACGCTCATCTTGGCCCCTGAAGGATTCCCGCTCATCGCCGGCGCAGCCGTCTTAACATTTGTCCTTGCCGTCCTCGGATTTGTTCTGGGCGGCGTCGGATGGATTCTGTTTGTACTGGGAGTCGTGGTACTTGGCTTCACCGTGTGGTTCTTCCGCGACCCGGTTCGCATCCCACCTGATGATACCTCGACATTGATTCTCGCTCCGGCTGACGGCAAAGTGATAGAACTGGTTGAAGAGCACGATTCCCTTTACATAAAAGGCCCTGCTCGCCGCGTTTCCATCTTTCTGTCACCGCTAAATGTCCACGTCAACCGCATCCCTGCCGACGGCATCGTGGAGTACGACCGCTATGTACCGGGCAAGTACCTGGTGGCCTGGCATCCCAAGGCCAGCGAGAAGAACGAGCGGAGCGAGATTGGCATTCGGCACCCGAGCGGAACGCCTGTGCTCTTCAAGCAAATTGCCGGAGCCATCGCCCGGCGGATCGTTTATTACCCTCGGCCCGGCGATCGTGTAAAGGCCGGGGACCGGTTTGGCATCGTTAAGTTTGGGTCGCGGATGGACGTGCTCGTTCCGCCGCATATCAAGTTCGACGTGAAGATCGGGCAGCGCGTGCAGGCCGGAGTCACCGTCATCGGGCGTTTGCCTGTTGAAGTCGGAGTATCCGAAGCCGCTGCCGCCTCCGCCGTACCTTCCGCGTGATGGAGTGGACAGACCCGATTCCTACTGAACAACGCCCTGAGCCCCGGCCCTCGCTTCGTCGCGGCCGGAAGGGCCGCCGCCGCCGCAGGCCGCCGCCCATCCCGCGCGAAGCTGTCCCGTCGTTTTTCACACTCGGCAATCTGCTCAGCGGGTTTTTCTCGATTGTGCAGGCCAGCCAGGGGAATCTGCAGTTCGCTGCGTGGCTTATCGTCTTCGCGGGCTTTTTTGATCTGCTGGACGGAATGATGGCGCGCCTTGCGCGTGCAGATTCGTCGTTTGGTGTCGAGTTGGATTCGCTGTGCGACATCGTTTCCTTCGGGGTGGCCCCATCGTTTCTGCTGTACCAGTTCGGGCTGAATGAATTTCCATTCGGCGCATTCCTGGCAGCACTCCCGGCCATCACCGGCGCAGTCCGCCTCGCACATTTCAACTCCGTACAATCTGCAGCCAAGACGGACTATTTCGTGGGGCTTCCCATTCCCGCGATGGCGGGTACCATCGTGGCCTTCATTCTCACGTTCCAGGACGACACGTGGTTTGCGGGGCTCGACCACGGGCGGCTGTCCATCCTGATTCCTCTCACCATTCTGCTGGCGGGGCTGATGGTCTCGCCCATCCGGTTCGTTGCCCCCCCGCAGCCCACACGCCGCTCCCTCCGCAAGCACCCGTGGCGGTTCGTAGCGTTCGCGCTGGGGCTTCTTCTCGTGTTGTTTCTGCAAGAAGTCGGCCTGCTGATCAGCGCCGTCGTGTATCTTTTCCTCGGGATCGGCGGGGCCATTCTGTGGGCCGTTCGCGTGGTTTCCGGCAGGGAACGCGACGCCGACGCCGATATCGCTCTCGAAGATTAACAGCGGGATTCAAGCTGTATTCCATGTTCAAAGCAAACATCACTATCACACTCCGCCCTTCCATCCTCGACCCGCAGGGCAAAGCCATGCAGCACGCGCTGCACAATCTTGGACACGAATCGGTGGCGCAGGTTAGAGCGGGAAAACATATTGAGATGTTGATAGAGGCTGCCTCTGTCTCTGAAGCCGAACTCGTGGCCACGAAAGCCTGCGAGCAGCTTCTTGCCAATGCGGTAATGGAGGACTTTACGATCAAGGTTGAGGAACTGGAGACCGCCCCGGCGGCGTAATAAAAGCTGGCCGATCCAATTTCCCGGAGCCATGCCCGACTTTGCACTAACCCTCGTCGCTGCTGACCCGGTTGTTGCTGAACCAGACGTATTTACCGATACCTCGGATGAGACTCTCCTGGATACGCCGTGGCGCGTCATCCTCTTCGACGACGACATCCACACCTTCGAGGACGTCATCCTGCAGCTCATGAAGGCGACGGGTTGTTCCGAGCAGCAAGGAGAGAAGCACGCCTGGACGGTCCACACGCGCGGCAAAGACCTCGTTTACGAAGGCGAGTTCTTCGAGTGCTTCCGTGTGCAGGGGGTGCTAAGAGAGATTCAACTCGTGACGGAGATTGAAGGCTAGAGCGTAATTACGTATCAAGTAATTGCGCCAGCACCCCGTCAATCCGTGCGTGCTGTCCTTGTGGGGCCATGTTGTGCGCGTGCTCGAAATGTTCGATGGCTTCGCTGGTCTCGCCGGCGGCTGCATGGGCCTCACCAAGACTGTTGTGGACGTTCCACGAATCGGGAGAGTCGGCGACGTTCTTCCGGAAGACAGGAATGGACTCCTTTTGATGGTCACCGAATAGGAGCTAGTAGCCGTACGCATTTATTTCGTTCTCGTTGGCGATGGCAAAATGCTTGTCAGCGGCCGGATCGAATGCCCACCGGCATACAGTCGTGGAGGTCATTGAGGAACTACCCTATTTTCCAAATTGAAACAGTAAAAAGCCGGGGTTCCCCATCATGGAAACCGGTGTATTTGCAACACGCTGTTGGGCAGGGTCTTCGCGGCTAACGAGCAAGCCTTCCCCGGCACGCATCCAGAAGCGGCGTCGCATCCATCAGATCCTTGCGCCGGAGAAACGGCTTTCGGTTCGTGTGGATGGCGGATGTGCCGCGCGAGCGGGTCAGTTTGCCGCGCTCCGTCTTGTCGTAAATCTCGAAGTGCAGCATGTCGGACGGAAGGGTGAGCCCGGTAAGGTGCCCTACCTCTGCAATCTTCTGGCCCATGGTCACGCTGTCACCCACCCCGAGCTTGCAACTGCCCTTCTTTATTTCGCCGTAGCGGGCCAGGAAGGCGCCGTGGTCCACCTCTACGGCAAAGGTCGAATTGTAGAAGTAGTACTCCGCGCGGGTCACGGTTCCGTCTGCCATCGCGTGGATGGGTGTACCCTTGGCTGCATATAAATCCACACCCGCGTGCGCCCTCTTCCCGCCCGAGCGCCGCGAACCGAATGCCCGCATGCCGGTGTGGTAGTCCCAGTTCGGAATGTGGTCGTAAGGGAAGCGGCAGTTCCTGGCAGCGTCTGCGATGGCCGTCTGAGCCAGAAGCCTTCTGATGGTTCTGCCTCCTGGGTCCACGACAGCGTCCGGCCGGTGCATGAACATGCGCTGAAACCGCTCAATAGCGGAAAACGTGCCTGTTCCGGGCTTCCCGTCTATGGGGCCGGGGTCAAGGCGAGGATCGCCATAGAACGAGGCTACGGATTTCAAGAGCTTTTGTACCGTGCGTGCATCCGCATCGGTGTTGGGCCGGTTTGGGCCTATGGCTGAAGTAATTGCAGACGGCGCCATGGTATCGGATCGATTTGGAAAAGGTTATGAGTAAGGGATTGCATATTGAGGTGCTTATCGCCTGGACACTAAAAGACACCTTCGCCGCTTCGGCGTAACCTGCTTCACAGGGTCTTGACAGAAGGGGCTCCATTGTCGTGGAAGCTTGGGCTTGTTATTGAGGAGCGGCGGCCGGTGGCCCGCAGTCCGTGGTCAGACATGCGTACGTGCCTTCTCCGCCGGCCTCTACAAAAACATGGGGGGATGTGTAACAGGATGCCTTTTGGCTGCGTTTGGTCTTACACTGGGCCTTCGACATTTCGTCCCCCCATGCTCCGGTCTCTCGCATTCCTCTTTGTCGGCGCCATGATGCTTGCGCCTGTCGTTCATTCCCAAAGCGCGACGATCAATGGATACGTGACCGACGCGGCGAACAGCGAGACGCTCATCCAGGCCAACGTGCTGGTGGAGGGCACATCGCGGGGAGCAGCAACGAACACGTCGGGGTTTTACATCCTCCCCGATCTTGCCCCTGGAACGTACACGCTTCGCGTCTCCTACCTCGGTTTCACAACCGCCCGCGAAACGGTTACGCTGGCTGCGGGCGAGACGCGCCGGATCGACTTCGCGCTTGTTTCCCAGGCGTTCCAGACCGAAGAGATCATCGTGGAGGCGGACGAGCCGCTTGAGGAGGAACGCGCCCCGGGTCTCCAGCACGTACCCATCGAACTCATCGACAGGCTTCCGGCAGTCTTCGAGGCTGACCTGTTCCGCTCCATGCAGTTGCTGCCGGGCATCAAGTCGGCGTCCGACTTTTCCTCCAAGCTGTACATCCGCGGCGGCTCGCCGGACCAGACGCTCATCCTTCTGGACGGCACCACGGTCTACAATCCCACCCACTTCTTCGGCTTCTTCTCTACGTTCAACACCGAGGCCATCAAGGACGTGCGGGTGTACAAAGGCGCGTACCCGGCTACCTATGGCGGGCGGCTCGGTTCGGTCATCGACATCTATAACCGTGACGGCAACCGTAACGAGATGGAAGGCATGGTGCAGCTTGGGCTGCTTGCCTCGCGTGCAGGCGTGGAGGGCCCGGTCTCGCTGGGCGGCGTCCGCGGATCGTACATGGTGACCGCGCGGCGCTCTACGTTGGAGCCGTTGCTCGCTTTTCTCCGCAGCGAGCTGGAAGAAGACGCCATTCCCGAACGCTTCTACTTCTACGACATCAACGCGAAGCTCAACCTCGACCTGTCGCCCAACGACCGGGTGTCGATTTCGGGGTACTCAGGCCGGGACGCCGTGCTCGTGCCCTTCGCCGACGACGCCGAGTTCGAACTCGACTACGGCAACCAGACACTCTCGCTCGGCTACACGCGCATCCTTTCGAGAACGGCGTTTTCCACCTTCCGCGCTACGGGCTCGCGGTATTTCTCCATGCCCATCGGGCGCATTGCCGGGACGGAGTTCGAGCGCCCGAACTCGATTGTAGACTTCTCCGGCCGCGCCGATATCGAGTGGGTGCCGAATCAACGGTTCGAGGGCAAAGTGGGTCTTTGGGGCGGCAACCTGGACCTTAACCTCCGGAGCGTCTTCGACAACGAGGAGCGAATCAATTTTTCGTCCAACGCTCCGTATGCTTCGGGCTATGCACAGGCGCAGTTCCGGCCGACGCCCAACTGGATTCTGACAGGCGGTGTGCGCGGCGACTACTTCGGAGCAGGCAATTTCGTTCGCGTGGCGCCGAGGGTGCAGATCGAGCGCAAGTGGGGCGACCGGTTCATCGTGCAGCTCGCGGGTGGGCGCTATTACCAGTTCCTCACGCTGGTCTCCAACGAGGTCTTCTCCGGCTTCGACGTGTGGGTGACCACGGGCGACGGTATCGAGCCCAGCTACAGCGATCAGGTGGCCGTGGGGTTGAAAACTCGTCTTCCCGGCGGCTTCCGGTTCGATACCGAGGTCTACGCCCGCACCATGCGCGACCTTTTCGAGATCCGCCCGGAGGTACAGGACGTGGCCGGACTCGACTATGCAGACCTGTTCAGGATCGGGGAGGGCTATGCCTATGGCGCCGAGTTCCTTCTTGAAAAGACCACAGGGCCCCTTACTGGACTCGTCGGCTACACGCTAAGTACAACACGCAGGCGCTACCCTAACAATCCCGGCTTTACGGACTACTTCCCGCCTAAGTACGACCGGCTTCACGATCTGAATGCGGTGCTCACGTACGATTTTGGGCGAGGCTGGTCGACGACCATGGTAGCTACCTATGCTACCGGGCAGGCGTACACCGAGCCGGTAGGGCGCTATTCCGTCTACGGCCTTGACTTCATATCAGGCGACATCAACGTGCTCGTCTCCAGACAGCTCAATGGGCAGCGGTTGCCACCGTATCACCGCCTCGACATCGGCTTTACCAAGGAAGGGCGCTTTTTCGGCTTTGCTGATTACGCATTCAAGATCCAGGCCGTCAACGCCTACAACCGCCGAAACCTGTGGTTCTACATCTACGATTTCGACGAAAACCCCGTAGATCGCTCGGCTGTCCGACAGCTTCCCATCCTGCCCAATCTCTCGCTAACCCTTCGTTTTTGATGCCCCGAATCTCGGGCCTGTTCACAGTAAATCATGAAGGATCGTTTCGGGCCATTCTGGGCCGTTTCGGCGTTGCACTCCCCGACTTATCGGGGCAGGCTCTGTCCGGGACTATCGCCCCGACCTCCTCGCGCGCCTTGAATCGGCCTCAGACTGTCCTCGAACCAATCTCAACACGCTTACTGTGAACAGACCCTTGCTGAAGAAAATCAACCTGTTCGTTCTCGTTCTCGCCGTTTGTTCCGGGTGCGATGGCGTTGGGCTCGATGACTTCGTGCCGGAAGTGGCGGTGAGTGCGGTGCTGATTGCCAATGAGCCGCTGCCGCCGGTACGCCTTGTGTTGACCGGGCCAATTAGGGAGCCGTACGATCCGGCCGAGCGGAGCATCAACGACGCACAGGTGCGGCTTCAGTGGGTTCAGGAGAACGGGATAACGGTCGATCTGCCATACGTGCTCTCCGAAGAGGGCCTGGGCATTTACGAGTTTGCGAGCCCGGAAGACAACGTGCTCGTTGAAGGAGGGGGGACCTACCGGTTCGAGGCGACGGTGCCCGGTTTCGCAGAACCCGTGACCGCCGAGACCATCGTACCGAACACGTTTTCCGTCGCCACGCCGCCGCCCGATACGATATTCTATCAGGTGGGGAATTCGCCGCGCATGGACCTCACGCCGACCACCTATCCGGGACGGCAGAACATCTACATGTTCAACCTCCGCGCCCTGGATCCTGAAAACTTTCCACTGACGCCCTTCGCTGCCGATCTGGTACGTGACTTTGATGTCGATCCGGTGGACCTTCGCGAGGGGAACTCACCGCTCCTGAACGAAAGCAACTACCAAGTAAATCCGGACGGTACGATTCGTATCAGCATCGTCTGGCTTGCCTTCAATTTTTACGGGCCCCAGCGCTTCCTCATCACAACCGTCGATGATGCATTGGTCAATTTTATCCAGTCCCAGACCATCCAGTTCATCCCTACAACGCTCTCGCCCGGCGAGATTCCAAACGTAGTGACCAACGTAGAGAACGGCGTAGGTGTGTTCGGGGCCGTGGCGCAGGCTTCTACGAACGCCTTTCTTGCGCTCGCGCCATGATGGCGTCAGCTTCGTAAACCGTTGCTCCCTTGGGCGAATCGGCGGCTACGTCTGCCATCACCCGGGCAAGCGCTTCTGCCGGCGTCGCTCGGTACTTGCGGAAGGGGCCTGAGAGGAAGGGCTTTGCCAGGGTTAGCCCGACGCTCCAGATGGCTTCGGAGCGTCGGTGTTCCTCACGGTCGCCGGTCAGGAGGGAGGGCCGGAAGATGCCCAGCGAGGCGAACCCGGCCCCACGAAGCGCGTCCTCTACCTCGCCTTTCAGGCGGTTGTAGAAGATGCGCGATTTCAGATTGGCGCCCAGCGCCGAGACGAGCAGGTACTGCGTTGCGCCCTGTGCGTGCGCGAGGTAAGCGGCCTCCACCGGA
>JADFLK010000075.1 GCA_022564455.1 Bacteroidota bacterium | reverse complement strand
ACAATCAGCCCTTCCTCGGCGCCGCGAATGGCCATCTTCGACTGCTGCAGGCCGTAGAGCACCTCGCTTTTTTTGTAAACGGGTGTATCGGAAGTGTTGATGTACTTGGCCGGCTCCTTGCCGTCCGCCATGGGCGTCGAACCCGGAACAATCCGTCCGCTGAATCCGAGCACCTTGCCCATCCTGTCGAGGATAGGAAACATGACGCGGTCGCGGAAAGCATCGTAGTAGCCATCACCGCCACTGCGTGGTTTTATCAGGCCTACTTTTTCGAGCACTGCCGGTTTGAACTGTTTTTCGGCCGCGGCCTTGACCAAGGCATCCCAGCTATCGGGCGCGTATCCCAATCCGAATGTCGTGATGGTTTCCTTCGAGATGCCTCGGCCCAGGAGGTACTCCAGGCCACGCTTGCCGCTATCCGATTTGAGTTGATCAAAGAAGAACTTCGCCGCAAAACGGAGGGCCGCGTGCATGGCTTCGCGCTCGTCGGCTTCCGGGTACGAGCCTCCATCCTCCACAATCTCGATTCCAGCCCGCTCGGCCAGCAGGCGCACGGCATCCAGAAAACCCACCCCTTCGATTTCCTCGACAAACTTGAAGAGGTCGCCGCCTCGCTTGCAGCCGAAGCAATAGAACAAATCTTGCCGCCCATCCACCGAAAACGATGGCGTCTTCTCGTTGTGGAAAGGGCACAGCCCCACAAACCGGTTGCCCTGTTTCTTCAGCCGCACATAGTCGACCACTACGTCAATCAGATCGACGGCGGCGCGAACATCGTCAACGGTGGCATCAGGGATGCGGGCCATGGGGAAGGTTTACGAGCATTGCAAGCTACAACGCTGGTCACCTATCGTTTCGTTCTCAAGGAGCCCCCGTGTGTTTGGATTCCTACTCCAAGAATTCGTCCCCCTAAAACAGGGGGACACTCTTGTCGGTGGGCTTGACCGCCTTCATCCCACAATAAAGAGGCGCCCCGGTTGGAGCGCCTCAATCAAAAACAGAGCGTTGAAACTCACGCAGCTACAGGCCCAGCAAAGCTCTCGACGGCTTCATCAACCGTCCCGAAGATCTCGAACACATGCCTCGTTCTCTACACCCTCAATAGCCTCGGCTGAAATCAACGACACCTCGCCCCAGACTCCTGAAAACCGGCTGAACGCGCCCGTCCCTTCCACGTACCGATCCCCACTTAGGAGGCTGTTAAAATACTACGCCGTAAGCGAGGCACGCGAATCTTGGCCGAGATCGAGGCGCGAAATCGCAGGCGAATCGGTGATTCGGCGAGCATCTTGTAACGAAGAGATCGGCCGAGAGTCCCGTCGCATGGCGGGAAGACAGGATGACGTATTTCAACAGCCTCTTAACAGCAACGTTGCTTCTCGGCATCACCTGCCGTTTTACGCTATTTTGCGCGCCCAGATATGGTTCGCCTGTATCACGGCGGTATCACGACGAGCGTACATGCAGATTCACATTCAGAGCGAACATCTGAACGAGATCGGCGTGATTGTGCGCAATATCTTCGTGGATGAACGGGGGCTCCCGGTGGATCTCCTTGACGACTTGGGGGGCGAGACTGGCCCCGCCCCGCCCAGGTGTGGAGAGGAGGCCCGTGGATGGGAGCGACGAATCCGGAATGGCCATCGCGATGGCTGCGCATGCCTCCTGGGCAAGAACTAACCGTGGACATCGCACTCATAGGAACCAGAGGGATCCCGGCCAACTATGGCGGCTTCGAGACCTGTGCCGAAGAGATCGCTATCGGACTCGTCCGGCGTGGACACAATGTCACCGTCTACTGCCGTCCGGGCAACGCGCCGGGTGATCCGGAAGAACACGAGGGAGTCCGCCTGGTCCATTGCGGCTACATAGAGTCGAAGTTTCTCGGCACGTTATCTCACACCTATCGCTGCATGCGGCACGCGCGCCGGCAGGGATACGACGTGCTGATGGTCTTCAACGTGGCGAACGCTATACTGACCGTGATACCGCGGCTGGCCGGGAGTCTGATCGCGCTCAACGTGGACGGCCTGGAGTGGAAGCGCGCCAAGTGGGGGCCGATTGCCAGGCTCTACGGCCTGTTCTCTGAATGGCTCTCTACCAAAACGGCACACCGGGTGGTTACGGACAACGGGGCCATTCAGGACTACTACGAACAGCGCTATAAGACGCCTTCGACCTTCATCGCCTACGGCGCCCATATCGAGAGCAGCAACTCCACGGAGGTCATTGAACAGTACGGCCTGACCAGCGGCGACTACTTTTTCGTCGCCAGCCGATTGGAGCCCGAGAACAATGCCGACCTCACAATCGATGCATTCCGCAAAGTGGAGACGGACAAGAAGCTGGTCATTGCAGGTTCCGCCAACTGGAAGAGCCCCTACATCGAGCGCATCCAAAAGACTGCCGACGAACGTGTGATCTTCCTGGGCGGGGTCTACGAGCCGGGCCACATCAAAGAGCTGCACGCCCATTGCTTCGCCTATGTCCACGGCAACGAGGTGGGAGGCACGAACCCGGCCCTCCTCAAAGCCCTTGGATACGGTAACTGCGTGCTGGCTCTCGACAATCCCTTCAATGCGGAGGTAGTGGCGGATGCAGGCGTGATGTACAGTAAGGACCCTTCCGATTTGACCAGAAAGATGCAGGCTCTCGTGGACCATCCCGAGAAGGCCGAAGAGTATCGGCGCAAAGGCGTCGAGCGGATTCGCACAGCCTACCGGTGGGACACCATCACGGAAGGCTATGAGAAGCTCTTCCAGAACCTTGTTGACGGCTATTACAAGGAACATCCCGAATCCGAATGACGCCCATTTATTAAAGAGAACGAGACGCAATGGCCAAATGTCTGGTAACCGGCGGCGCCGGCTTCATCGGCGCCCACGTGGCCCGTGCCCTACTTGATGACGGCCACGAAGTGGTGGTATTGGATGATTTGAGTGGCGGCTTTCGTGAAAACGTAGACGGCCGAGCACGCTTCGTGGAGGGCTCCATCTGCGACGAGGCCCTCGTTCAGAAGCTCTTCGCCTCCGAACGCTTCGAACGCGTCTACCATCTGGCCGCGTACGCCGCAGAGGGCCTGAGCCATTTCATCAAGCGATTCAACTATGAAAACAACCTGATTGGGAGCATCAACCTGATCAATGCGGCAGTAAACCACAACGTGGATTGTTTTGTGTTCACGTCCTCCATCGCGGTCTACGGCCGGGGGCAAGTTCCCCTGACCGAAGAAACCAAACCGGAGCCTGATGACAGTTATGGCATCGCCAAGTACGCCATAGAACAGGAGTTAAAGGCAACGCACGACATGTTCGGAATGGACTTTATCGTCTTCCGGCCCCACAACGTATTCGGCGAGTTGCAGAACATTGGGGATCGCTACCGGAATGTGGTAGGGATCTTCATCAACCAGATTATGCAGAACCAACCTCTCTCGGTTTTCGGGGACGGAGAGCAGACAAGAGCCTTCACCTACATCGATGGAGTGGCCCCAGTTATCGCCCGGTCGCCCGAAGTAAAGGCAGCCCGCAATCAGGTCTTCAACATCGGCGCCGATGTACCCTACACAATCCTGGAGCTAACGGATGCAGTCCGACGCCACATGGGCGTGCCCGACCATCCGCTGGTGCATCACGAAGAGCGGCACGAGGTCAAGCACGCCTGGTCGGACCACTCCCGCATCCGCGAAGTGTTTGGGGATGCTACGAGCTCCGACCTTGAGACGGGGCTGGAGCGAATGGTAGCATGGGCCCGACAAGTGGGGGCACGCAAGAGCCAGGCCTTCAGCGAGATCGAGATCCGCCGAAATCTCCCCGCGTCCTGGCTAGAGGACTAGGAGCTACTGGAGCACAAACAGCGTGGAAAACGCACCGAGGCTGCCACGATCCACGACGAGATGCTGGTGCTTCAGCCGAGTCTCGCGCGCCACAATAGCTTCGAGGCCTGTGTTGCGCATTTCGCCGTCGTAGCGGTCCTGGATGTACTGGCTGAGCTCGAGCGGGGTAATGGCCCCGTTGTGGTCCTCGTCGGCACTGCGCTGGACGAGCGCGTCCGAGAAGAAGTGCGAGAGGTAGCCGCCGGCCTCGAACTTGTCTGCCACAAAGGAGATCACGTCTTCCTCGGACGAAAACAGGCCCATTCGGCCAGGTTGCGAGATCAGATCCTTTGCAAATCCGCCACTGAAGCAGGCATCCAACACGATGAGTTGATAGTTGGCCCGAAGCTGCCCGAGCAACTGGTTCAGTTCGTCATCCAGGATTTCCCCATCCACGAGTTCAATGGATTCGTCCTTGCCGTCGGGGTCGGCGGCCTGGGGGCTTGATCGGTCATATTGTGCGCCGTGGCCTGAGTAAAAAAGCACGAAGAGTGTATTCTCGTCCGTTCGGGCGGCAAGATCGCGGATGGACTGCCGGAAGGCTGCGCGGGTGGCCGCGCCGTCGGTGAGCACGATGCCGTCTTCGGGCCGCATCCCGGCGCCCTGGACTAGCGCATCCCTTACCACCGTGGCATCGCGCGCCGTGTACTGGAGGTTGGTGAGTCGGCCGCCGTAATCCGAGATTCCCACGAACAGCCCGGCAATACGGTTGTACTGCACCGGATCGGGACGAAAGGCCTCCATCTGGTTGATGCGGAGGTTGTAGCTACCCGTCTCCCCCGCCGCATACGAGGTTGCCTCGATGCGGTACCGCCCGTCCATCGGCATAATCATCTCAATACGTGAGAGGTTGGTCGACCCCTCGAAATCATCGTTCTTGATGACCTCACCCGTAGGCAGCGTAACGATCAGGTAGGTATCGAAGGAAGACGACGTCATTTCGATCAGCACCGGTTCGTCCGCCTCGCCATCGAAGACATGCGGATCCACAAACTGGCCTCCAGGGAGCCGGCGGTCACTGCTTTCGAGCGCACCCCGAATAGTTTCGTTGAGAGTCAGCTCGCCGGCATTGAGCATTACCAGAGCGCTAAAGTCCGAACCCGCCGCCAGCGTTGTGCCGTCGCTCGGCTGGCCGAAGCTTTCGCTGAAGTCCATCTTCAACTCATAGCTCCCCGTTTCCTCTGCCGTGTACGAGGTCACGGCGACCCGATAGGTGCCCGGTTCGGTGAGGTCGTATTCGATGATGCTGTGGCCCACATCTCCTCCGCCGTCGTCATCCTGGACGGATTCGCCGCGCGGTGGCTGAAGGATGAGGTAGGTGTCGAACTCGGAGGATTGAAGATCAATCGTGATGCGCTGGCCGGGCGCGCCTACGAACGTGTACGTGTCGAAATATTCGCCGGAACGTAGAGACTGGTCGCCCGCCTCGAGAGTCCCTCGCTCGGTCCGAACGCCGGATGCAGCCGCGAATGACGTACTCCCTTCACCACCGCCACCTCGTATGATAAGGTCGTACGCGCCCGTGCTACCCGGCTCGTACGTTGTCACAAGCACCCGGTACGCGCCATCTGCCGGAAGGGTTGCCGTAATCATCGAGCGCGTCAGGTCGCCGTCGTGGTCGTCGTTTTCGACTTGCTCACCGTCCGGCTGGATGAGGATCAGGTACGGATCGAAATCGGAGGAATGGAGATCCAGTACTAGCTGCTCGCCTGCAAGGCCCTGCACGATGTACTCGTCGTTGTATTCGCCGGAGGTTAACTCGCTATCGCCTGCCTCCAGCCTCCCGCTTTCAAACCGAGCCCCGCTGCCTTGGGCGGATACCAACGCAGCGTCGCCCGTATCGCCTTCGCCCCCAACATGAATGGACAACGAGTACCGACCCGTTTCACCGCCTGCGTACGACGTGGCGTAGACCTGCCACGTACCACTTTCGGTGGCCTGCATACGGAGCATGGAGCGTTTCGTGGACCCCTCGAAGTCGTCGTTTTGCTCGTTCGTACCCGACGGCGCCAGCAGCACCACGTATGTATCGAAGTCGTCCGACTGCAGATCCACCTCTACCCACTGCCCGGCCTGCACTTCAACGGGATAGGCATCGTAGTACTCGCCGTTCTGCAGGGTCGGATCGCCCGACTCCAGCGACCCGCGGTGGGTTCCGTCCTGGCTGCACGCCGTACTGGTTAGGAGAACGATAAAGAGGCCCACTGCCACTGCACGGCTTACGAACGTCATCAAAATGGTTGTCATGGTCTTTCAGGATCGTGAGAACGCCAACGTGCGCTCAATGTACATACCGGACAGAATACAACGCCGCGGAATAGGCGGAATCGTGGCAGGTACTCCAAGCTGCACAAGAAGTCCCCCTTTGAAGGGGGTGCCCGAGGAACGAGGGCGGGGGATGTCGGATTGGCTGGGAGCTCCATAGCATTCTGTGGCAACACCCCTCCCCCCCACATTCGGCGGGCGTACTCCCCTGAAGGGGAGACGAGAAAAGTCCCCCTTTGAAGGGCAACGCGAAGCTTTGCAGTGCGGGAAAACACAAGGACGCGCCAGTACAGTGCCGGTCGTTGATATTACTCTTCCAGACCACGGTGGATCGGGAGAAGCACGAGACGGCGGATGTCGGATTGGCGAGGAGCCACATGGGCAAACCGTAGCAACACAGCCTGCCTCGCAAGCACACCGTGCAACACGCCCGCGCAGATCCTCAGTCCTTAATGAACGGAACCTCGTCGCGGATTTCCAGCGAGTAGCTGCCCGTTTCGCCCGGTTCGAGGCTGGTCGCGCTCACGCGGTACAGCCCGTCGAGCGGCAGGATTATTTCGAGCCTCGCCTGTTCCCTGCTCCCCTCCCAATCATCGTTGTCCTCCTGCGACTTGTCCGGCAAGAAGAGGATCAGATAGGGATCGAACTCCGAAGAAAGCATGTCGATAACAACCAACTGGCCGGCGTGGCCGATGAATGCGTAATTATCTACGAACTCGCCCGAGTTGAGAGTTTTGTCGCCGGCCTCCAGAAAGCCTTCCTCGCTCCGAACCTCGTTGGACGACAGGATCAGCGAAGCAAGCGTTTCGAACGCCGAGACATCGCCAGCCACATCGACAGTTACCTGGTACGATCCGCTTTCGCCGGGCTCTGACGATGTAGCGAGCACCGTCCACATGCCGGCTTCATCGGCCCGAACGAGCACGACCGCCGTCTCATCGCCCGATCGCACGTCGTCGTTATCCCGCTGCTGTTCGCACGTTCCCGTACTGGGGCAGCTCGGGGGTTTGAGAATCACGTACGGATCGATTTCCGAGGAAGTCATGGTCACGGCAATCCAGTCTCCGACGCTCGCGAAAACCGGGTACGAATCGGTGTACTCGCCGGAGCTAAGCGTGTCGTCGCCCTCAGAGAGAACACCCGCGTGCTGGTCCTGACCGTGCGCCGCGTACGTCCCAAGCATCAAGACCGCAGCAACTACGGCCGTCCGACCGACGCGGCAAAAATGGTTGCGCGTGGCGCGACTTAGAAAAAGCATGGGGTACTCGTGTTAGACGTGTTGTGTACCTAGTAAACCAATACCTGGTGTACCAGGAGGTGCAACCATGATATTACCACCATGATGTTACCCGGCCCTCAACCAAGGCCTGTTGGCAAGTCCTGATTGAGGGCAGGTGTACATCCTACTCGTCGTACTGCCTAGTTTTTCTCAAACGGGACAACCTCACCACCGCCCGAGTTCGCTGCCGGTGTACCGTCTCCACCATTCATGTTAAGGGTGTACGCACCGGTTTCACCCGACGTGTACGACGTAGCAGATACGCGATACATGCCTGCCGCCGGCAGCGTAGTTACGATGCGTGAATGCGACTGGTCGCCGTTGTAGTCGTCGTTGTCCTCTTGCGACTTGTCGGGCCTGAAGAGGATCAAGTACGGATCAAACTCCGAGGAGCGCAGGTCGACGTTCTGCTGTGCGACGGCCTGCTTCCAGCATGCCAACTCACTGAGATTCAGAATGTGTCTCCACTTGACTTGGCCGATGCCGATGGACAGCCTCGTTGTGCAACGTGCCACCCCGCCGGTCGGAGTGTGTTCGCCCCGTTGGGTTTGCCGATACACTGGTTCGGTAAGTTGTTGGATCGAGGACAAATCGAGACTGCCGAACGCATTGCGTCCGAAGTTCCTCTGGACCAGATTTCTAACTTCAAGATGAATGGTCTCGCCGTGGGCGAGCATGCCCAGGCCGGAGTCTTGAGATACTTCGCCAGAGGTGATCTGGAAACCGAACCTCAAGCCAGGCAGATTGCCCACAGGTATCTGAAGTCCGCAATCCTCACGGTACAGGTCGTGACCAATCTATTGGAATCCGAGAACTACGACATTGCATGCTTCAATCACGGCATCTACGTCCCTCAGGGCCTTATTACCGAGGTGTGTAGACAACAGAATGTCAAGATCGTCACGTGGAACCCAGCGTACCGGAAGAATTCTT
>JADFLK010000433.1 GCA_022564455.1 Bacteroidota bacterium | reverse complement strand
CGACCCCGAGTAGCCGGCCGAATTTTCCGCACGCATACGTACGAGCGTGCCTCTTCCGTTTGGACGACGGCGCTTCGCTTCGGATCTTATGGATTCGGCGCGTAGGCCCCTTTCGACTACGTTGCTCCAACCTCTCTCAGAAGACTGTCCCCCGCTATGCTTCGTCCTTCCGAGTCTCGCTGCCCACGCTGCACGTTTCTCACCCTCGTCCTCTTCCTGCTGGCCTTCGGTACGGGATGCGACACCAGCAATCCGTCTACATCGCTTGCCGACCTTGACGGTACTTATTCGATTACAGAGCTTCGATTCGATCCGAACACAAGCGGCCTGCCTGATGCTGACGTAGTAGCCCGGCTCGATTCTGCCGAATCGTTTGTCGAGATTTTCGGTGACGGCGACTCGGAGATCAGATACCAATTTATCGGTGAATCACGTCAGCGGATACAGATGACTGCATCGGCATCGGTCTCTACGGTACAGCTTTCTGCACTCACGGAGACGGACGCTCTTCAGTTAACAGACCTTCTTTTACCGTCGCAGCTTGTTTTGCAGCGTGACGGAGTTTCGGATCAGCGCCTGAACGCCTCAATCCCAACGGCCGGCGTAAACCTTGAAGCATTCGACCCCACGCTCTACCAGGAGCAGCGCAGTGTAAACGGGACACTGCACATTGTGTTCGACCGGCGATGAGCCTTGCCGCGGTTAAAAATCCAGCCTCAGCCGCACGTTTATCGTTCGCGGTGTAAGGCGAGTGGGCACGCCGTCCCAGAAGCCGTTTCCGTTGGCCACCCAGGTAAAGCGGATCGTGTTCTTCATGTTGAACACGTTGAGGACCTCGCCGGTGAGGCGGAGCTGCATCGGGC
Organism: Bacteroidota bacterium; assembly: GCA_022564455.1. The sequence continues at coordinate 1,231 of JADFLK010000433.1, read as the reverse complement.
GGCCGCTGAACGAACGGCCCACCACGACGCGCTTCGTGGCGCCCATGTCGAACCGGAAGTACTCGGGGTAGCGGCCGTCGGAGCGCTGGCCGGGTACGAATACGTCTACCTCGTTGATGGTATCGCTGAGCGCGGGCGGCGTGTACGGCAGGCCCGTCCCGAAGAGCGTGCGCATGTGGAGCGTCCACGTTTCGTCGCCGGGGACGTAGTCTTGCACGAACAGCGAAAAGTTGTGGCGGCGGTCGGTGGGGCGAGCACGTGTGCCGTCGTTGAAGTCGTTCTGGAACTCAGAGAAGAACTCCTCGCGGGCCACGAGGAAGCCGTAATTGAACCAACTTTCGAGGCCGGGCACGAGCTCGCCGCGCGCTTGCAGATCGAACCCGTAGGCGTAGCCCTGGCTGTCGTTTTCACCGGAGTAGAGCACGCGTACGTTATCGATGTCGTACGAGATCAGGTTGTGGAGCGCCTTGTACCATGCCTCGCCGCGCAGAGACAACCGCGTGCTCGGAAAGAAGTGCTCGGCGCCCAACACGAAGAGGGCCGCGCGCTGGCTCATCAGATTGGTGTTCAGTGCGCCGATAATCGTTTCATCAGGGGCGGGCTCACCGCGCAGCTCTCGGTAGGTAGGGGGCTGGTAGTACAGACCGGCCGCGCCGGTGAGCGTCGTGGTTTCGTTGAGACGCAGCCGGGCCGTAAGGCGTGGGCTAACCGTCCACTCGTCGTTGAAGGCAAAGTAATCGGCACGAACACCGAGCGTAGCAACGAGCCTGCCGGCCTCGGGGAGCACGTCTATGGCGTCCTCAAGCCAAAACGCTGATTGCCATGTGTTTAGCCTTGCTGCGTCGTCCAGCGAGTCGGTCGTAACCGTGACACCGTTTCCAAGCGAGTCGCGGCCTGCGAACGTGGTAAACTCAAAGAGCTTGTCATCGAATGTGAAGCGCCGCACCTGCCACCCGGCCTCGGCGGCGTGGCGCGTAAGCCCCAGTCGGTAGCGCCCTCCCCCCGTGAGCGTGGAGACGCGGATGTGGTTGTCGGCCACGTCGCGCTGGTCGGCCTGTCCGGTTTCGATCAGGTTCAGGGGGTCGTCCGGGTCCCGGTTCGGATCGATGATGCGATAAAGGGTGACGGCCCCGGCCACATCAAACACCTCGAACTCCTCCGTGTCGAAGTACGAAACGTCGTGCTCCACGCGCAGGGTTGTAGAGAGCCGGTTGCGGAGCCGGACTCCACC
>JADFLK010000074.1 GCA_022564455.1 Bacteroidota bacterium | reverse complement strand
CCCAATCAAACAAGCAATGCTTACCTACAAAGGCTACCGTGCCTCCGTCGCGTACAGAGAAGACGACGGCATTCTCTTCGGAACGGTGCTCGACCTCCGTGATACGGTGATCTTCGAAGCGGAAAGCGCCCGTGAGGTAGAAGCAGCTTTTCAGGGCGCAGTTGATGACTACCTCGCTTTCTGCAAGGCGCGGGGGCGGGAACCGGATCGGCCGTATAGCGGCCGGTTCAACCTCCGGCTGGAACCCACACTCCACCGTGCGGCGCACCTTGCAGCGGCAGAAGCGGAAGACAGCATGAACGGATTCATTATACAGGCAGTGCAGAACGAGTTGGAGCGACGCGGAATAACGCCGGAGTAGAAGGGGTAAATCCACGATCCGGATTGCGCTGACTGTACCCGAAGACTGAGATCAAATCTCTCTGGCCGGCAGGCCTCACGGTCCCAACCGTACACCTTGCCCCGCACTGCTTAACTGTTTCCTGAACCCCATCCTCTCCAAACTCCCTATGCGCACCCTCCTTATCGCCTTCCTCGCCCTGACTTCCGTGGCCTCGGCCCAAACGGAATACGAAATCTCCACGTCCGATTGGCCGGCTGCCACCTATATCGGCCACCGCAACACGGTTGCCATCGCTGAACTCAGTTCGTTCTTCGGGGAGCACATGCCCGTTGCATTCCAGGCTGTGCTAGGTGCAGGGCTTGCACCTGCTGGTTCGGCCACTGGCCTCTACTGGAGTTACGACGAAACAGTGGGCACCACGGACGTGGCGGTCGCCGTAGCCTTCGAGGGTGAGCAGCCCGATAATCTCCCAGACGGCTTTGAGATCATTAAGGTAGCCGATGCACAGGTGCTTTCCACGGACTTCTACGGCTCGTATGATGGCCTGTCTGAGGCCCACGAAGCCATAGACGCTTACATGCAGGCCGAAGAGATAGAGACTGCTTTCCTCGTCGTGGAGGAGTACATCACTAATCCTCAATCGGAGCCCGATTCTTCCAAGTGGCTCACGCGCATCCACTACCTCGTGGCGCGCTGAGGAGACAGGCATCCTCGTGGTATTACCCGAAACGATTCGGCCGGAGCAACAACAATCATGCTGCGCTCCGGCCGACTCGTGAGTACCCGAGACTGGAATCGAACCAGCACTCCCGCGAAGGAACACGGCCCTGAACCGTGCGCGTCTACCAATTCCGCCACTCGGGCAGGCGCTCGAAATTACGGCTTGCTCGCATGCATGCGCAACAATGTAGCGACGTGCTAGTTTGTTAGCATCAAACAAATCTGCTCTTCGATGCCATTCTGGCATCACGCATCTGCCCATCCCATTGCATACTCCATGAAATCACTGTTTCGCGCCCTCGCGGCCGCGGCCTTTTGCGCTCTCTATGTATCCACTGCTCTCGCCCAGGCCAGCCGCCCTATCCCCTACCCGGTTTTTGAACCCCCGCAGTTTGCCGCCGCCATTGAGAGCGGAACGCGGACGCCCTCCGGGGAACCCGGCCCCAACTACTGGCAAAACTCAGCCAACTACACGCTCCATGCAACGCTCGACCCGGCCGAGAACACGCTAACCGGCGAAGGCACGATCTCGTACCAGAACAACTCGCCGGACGACCTGGCCTTCCTGGCCATCAAGCTCCGCCAAAACATCCACGCTGAAGGCGTCCCGCGCAATCGATTCGTGGAAGTGACCGGCGGTCTCAACCTGGCCAGGCTTACGGTGAATGGGCGCACGATGGAAGAAGTGACAGAAGGCCAGCCAGAGGAAGGCCAGTACCGGATTCAGGGCACGATCCTCACGCTCGCTCTGCCAAACGCGCTAGAATCGGGCGACAACGTGGAGTTGGGTATGCAGTGGAGCTACAAGATCCCTCCCCACACCGGGTCGTTCCGCCAGGGGCAGGATGGCGAGGTCTACTACATCGGGTACTGGTACCCGCAAATGGCCGTCTACGACGATGTGCACGGCTGGCACACGGACCAGTACATGGGCCTCGGCGAGCACTACATGGGCTATGGCAGCTACGACGTACGCATCACCGCGCCGGAGGGCTGGCTCGTTTATGCCACGGGCATGCTTCAGAACGCACCGGAAGTCCTGACGGAGCAGACATTGCGCCGCCTTGCTCTGGCAAGTGCGTCGGACGAGGTCGTTCACGTGGTGGCCGAGAACGAGCGCCGTGCCGGTATTTCTACCCTCGACAGCGAAGACGATCAACTCACGTGGCATTTCTATTCAGAAAACGTCCGCGACGTGGCTTTTGCGGCCTCTCCGCATTACGTCTGGGATGCCACGCGGGTGATGGTCAACCAGGATGGGCGCGGCGATCCGGAAGCGGTGCAGATCAATTCCTTCTACCGCCCGGGAACGACGTCATGGGAGCGCTCGGCCGAGTTCGCAGCGTTCTCCATCGGCCACCTCTCCGAACTCATCATGCCTTACCCCTGGCCGCACATGACGGCGGTGGAGGGCATCATCGGCGGCGGGATGGAGTACCCCATGATGACGCTCATCGGTGGCGCACGAAACGACCAGAGCCTGTTCAGCGTGACGTACCATGAGTTGGGACACATGTGGTTTCCGATGGTGGTCGGCCAGAACGAGAAGGCGTTTACGTGGATGGACGAGGGACTGACGAGCTACACACCAACGAAGGTATCCGCAGCTTCTTTGACGGTTCGGCCGAGAACCGCCCCGAGATCGACGCCTGGAATCGTAACCGGCAATCGCACTACTTCCTGGCGGGAACAGGCCTGGCCGTAGAGCCAATGCGCCACAATGACCTCTTCCCGATGGGCGGCGGCACGCGCCAGGTAGACCCGGTGCAGAACGCATCGCGCGGCGTGGCCTCGTATTCGACGCCCGCCGTTCTGCTCCACGCCATTGAGGGCATCTACGGCCGCGACCGATATCTTGAGGCCTACCGTGCGTACGCCCGGCGCTGGGCTTACAAACATCCGTATCCCTACGACCTCTTCAATACGTTCGAGGACGTGCTCGGCGATCCGCCGTGGCGGGTCCGCGGGCAGCATGACTTCTTTGCGGGCGGAGTGACTGAGCCAATCTCGAACAACTTTCACTGCTGTTGTGGGATCATCATCGTGGGCCTTGATATCCTGCCCTGAGATGTCGGACAAGTATGCTTGGTAGCGGAATTTTTCCCGGTCCAGAACCATACACTTTTTCCCGCGCTGTTTTGGTGGACCAAACTTTCTCGCACCCAAGAAAATGCCGAGTTCTAACGGCATGTTGAACCTTGGTAATCCGGGTAAGCCTAACGAGGTATCAAGCTCAGTTCGCGAAACATCGTGCACTCCGAGGCGGCACTCCGAAATGATATCGTAGATCTTGTCAACTCGAACCTGTGCACTATCGTCTACCTCACGCGCGCACCGTGCGACAAAACCGCAGTCGTGGATCGCAAATACGATGGCATCAAAGATGGCCGCGTAATCGGGATCAAAGGGGCAGTTAACGAAAACGTTTTGGTCGTAGGGACTGCCTGGCATCGACTATTTCTTCATAACAGAAGGCGCGCCTCTGACCGACTTGGATTGTCCGCCACTGATGCTTTGTCCGCGTCGCGACTTTACATTCTGTGCCGCATTGAAGGCCTTGCTTCGACTCACGGAGGCCACCTTACTCGAGTTCTTGACTGTTCGGCGTGTTTTTGACATCATCGGATCTGGTTGAAGGGGCAAGGTAGGTATAGCCCATGTTTGCTTCAACTAACTTCCGACTGGACGGTTCGTTGCCGATGCAACAATGTCGAGTATTTAGCTTTGTCACGTTACACATGCTGATCCACAAGGATCGGATTCCCATCAGGGTCAATCGCAACAAAGCTGGTCGGGCCGGTAGTGGACTCGTCGGCTTCGGTCATCAACTCAATGCCCTGCGCTTTCAGCTCGCGCTGCAAGTCGCGGACGTCGGTGAAATCGCCAAGAGCCTCTGCGTTCTGATCCCATCCCGGATTGAACGTCAGCATGTTTTTTTCAACCATCCCCTGAAAGAGTCCGATGACATGGTCACCGTTCTTCAGGATTAGCCAGTTCTCCGAGGTGTCCCCGCCGAAGACTTCGAAGCCTAATTTTTCATAGAAGGCCTTCGAGGCGTCAATTTCCTTAACGGCAAGGCTAATGGAAAAAGCGCCGAGGTTCATGGTGGGTGGGGGAGGATTGGACAGCAAGGTAGCGCGTAGGGGCGTATCGCGATACGCCCCTACCCCAATGTTGGCGGATGCGTATTGTGCCGACCATCTCGCCCCGTTTCCCATGCCTTTCAATCCCGATATCCATCACCGGCGTTCTATCCGCTTGCAGGAATGGGATTATTCATCACCGGGTGCGTATTTCGTAACCATCTGCACCTACCACCGAGAATGTCTGTTCGGCGAGGTTGCGGATAGCGAGATGCGGCTGAGCGAGTTGGGACAGATCGTGAATGACGAATGGTCGCGCACGCCGGAAGTTCGTCCATACGTGGATCTCGATCTGTTCGTCGTGATGCCCAACCATGTGCATGTGTTGTTCTGGATTGTGGATGATCTGACGGACGCGTCGGATCGTAGGGGCGTATCGCTGTACGCCCCTACCGATGAATTACCACGGTCGTTTCGATCCCCCTCGAAATCGGTTGGTGCCATCGTTCGTGGATACAAGGGTGCCGCGACCAAACAAATCAACACTCTCCATTCCACGTCCGACGCGCGCGTTTGGCAGCGTTCCTTCCACGATCACATCGTGCGCACCGAATCCGATCTCAATCGTATCCGGCGGTACGTCGCCGAGAACCCCCGGAAATGGCATCTGGACAGCGACAATCCAGACAACTGGTGATGTGGGCACGGCATGCCGTGCCCCTACGCCAACCCCCGATAAAGACTCACCACCCCAAACGTCAGCGGCTTTGCCACCGTCTCCGTGAAGCCGACAGCCTGCATGTTGCGCAGGAACTCATCGCCGTCCGGGAAGGCCGCCACCGACTCCGGCAGGTACGTGTAGGCTTCCTCGTTCTTCGAGATCGTCCGGCCGATGCGCGGCAGCACGTGCTTCGAGTACAGCTCGTACGTCTGCTTGATTGGGAAGGCCGTCGGATGGCCGAACTCCAGCACTACGAGGAGGGCGCCCGGCTTGAGGACCCGGCGGATATCCGCCAGCCCGGCCTGCAGGTCCTCGAAGTTGCGGACGCCGAAGGCTGCCATTGCCCCGTCGAAATGATCGTCGTCGAAAGGCAGATCGGCGGCATCCGCCTGAACCAGTTCGATGCGATCCGCGAGGCCCTTCTGCTCCAGTTTCTCGCGGCCGTAACGGAGCATCCCTTCCGAAATATCCACGCCGATGATCTTCTCCGGGTTCAGCGAGAGCGCTTCGATAGCGAGGTCGCCCGTGCCCGTGGCGATGTCGAGGAGGGCAGATGGCCGGTTTAGGAGCGCCTCTCCCAGAAACGCCACGGCGCGCTTCCTCCACCATACGTCGATACCCATCGAGAGCACGCGGTTCAGCAGGTCGTAGCGCGGCGCAATGTCGTCGAACATGGCCTCGACCTGCTCGCGCTTGCCTTCGGCCTGCCCGATGGGGGGCTTGATTGTCGTCTCGGTGGGAGCCATGCAGAATGGTACGCGTTATCCAGCTTGCAAGGCGCCTCAACACGAACTTTCATAATTTCCTGAAAACCGACAGGCTTCCAGGCGGCTGCTCAGGCGGTCGCCTTCAGTGTTTTCGAGCCCCTCTCCATGCGTACACCAGAAGTTGCGATGATCGACGAGCCCCGCGTTCGCCTGCACGAGGCCGTTCGCCATGCGCTGGCGAGTCGTTGGGAAGGGATCGTGCGCGTGGCGATCCCGGTCGAGCCGACGTGTGTGCTCACGTGGCTGTACGCCCAGCCGTGGCCGGATCGTGTGTTCTGGAGCGGACGCGATGATGGGCTGATGATTGCCGGCGCGGGTGTTGCCGACAAGATCGAGGCGCCGTCTGTTGATGCGTTGGAGGCAGCGCTGCAACCGCGTCTCGATGCGGCCGACGGTCGCGTTCGGTATTTCGGTTCGATGCGGTTTCAACCCATGCTCGAACCGGCTGACGAGTGGCAGCCATTCGGACGAATTCGGTTTGTGTTGCCGCGTGTCGAACTGCGGGTACAGGATGGCGAGGCAACATTGGCCGTGAATATCGCGCCCGGCGAGTCGGTGGGAGACCTTCAGCACGATCTCGGCCGGATTGTCCAGGAGCCGGAAGCGCTTCCCGATGGGTTGCCGAATGTTGTGCGCAGAGAAGACCATCCCTCGGAGACGGCGTGGCGCCGCTCGGTGGAATCCGCACTCGCCGCGATGCAAACGACGGATCTTGAGAAGGTGGTGCTGGCCCGTCGAGCGTCGTTTGAATTTGATGGGCCCCTCGATCCGTTTGTGTTATTGGACCGGATTCGGTTGTCCACACAGAACTGCTTTCACGCCTTGATCGGCCTCGGGCAGGGAATAGAAAACCAAACCGCTTTTCTCACAGCAACGCCCGAGCGCCTTTTCCAAATGGATGGCCGCGAGGTGGTCTCGGAGGCGGTGGCCGGCACCCGGCTTCGTTCGTCCGAAGAAGACCAGGATTCGGTACTCCGCGACGAACTGCTTCACAGTGAAAAAGACCGGCGCGAGCACGCGTACGTCCTTCAGGCAATTTGTTCTGCGCTCGATCCGATCACCGAAACCCTGGTTGTCGATCGGCAGCCTTCATCTTTCAATCTATCTAAGGAAAGGCACTTGCGCACGATAGTTAAAGGAGTGCTTGATGAGCACGTGACGGCGTTCGATCTTCTCCGAAGCCTCCATCCGACACCCGCCGTGGCAGGAACCCCGTTGCCGTCTGCGCTTTCTGCAATCACGCATTCCGAGCTGTTCGACCGCGGGCTCTACGCCGGACCGATTGGCTGGATCGGCCGCGACGCCGCAGAGTTCGCCGTGGGCATTCGTTCGGGTCTGGTGGAAGGCGCCCACCTGCACCTGTACTCAGGCGCAGGCATCGTTGAGGGCTCCGATCCGGAGGCGGAGTGGGACGAGATCGAGCACAAGCTGGATGGTTTCAGTGCAGCGCTGGGGGTATTGGGATGAGCGAGTTTGGTGATCGGAGCGTCGAAGACGAGGAGCGCGAGAGGGCGGTTGGGGGTGTGGGCGTAAGGGAGGATGGTGGTACGGGAGTTCGGGAGGATGGGGGCGTGGGAGCCGGGGTTGGCGAGGAGAACGGAGACGATCTAACAAATACGACCGCCCTCTCAGACGCACCCCCTCACACCTTGGAACAACCCCTCACTCTCTCATTCTCACACCCAAACACTCTGGGCCACACTCCTCATCGAAGAACTCGTCCGGCAAGGCGTGGGTTTGTTCGTGCTCGCTCCCGGTTCGCGCAGCACCCCGCTGACCGTGGCCGTTGCCGAGAATCCGCGGGCGCGTCATCTCATGCATTTCGATGAGCGGGGAGGCGCGTTTGCAGCGTTGGGGTTTGCGCGGGCGACCGGAATGCCGACTGCGTGGATCACCACGAGTGGAACGGCTGTCGCCAACGGACTTCCCGCCGTCGTTGAAGCAGACGCGGACGGCGTGCCGCTGATTCTGCTCACGGCGGATCGCCCTCCCGAGCTACGCGAAACGGGCGCAAACCAGACGATCAGACAGCCCGGCATCTTCGGGCCGTACGTCCGCTGGCAGATTGATCTCCCGGTGCCCGATTCAGCCATTGATCCGGTCTTCGTGCTTACGACGGCTGCACAGGCTGCCCACCGAAGCCGGCAACCTGCCGGGCCGGTGCATATCAATTGCATGTTCCGTGAGCCCCTCACGCCCGAAGGGGATAGGCTTGAAGCGGCTAGGACACACCCCGAGTTGAGCGATTGGCTGACTGGAGACCGTCCATACACCCGTAATCCGACCTCCACCCCGAAGATTTCCAAAGGTGAGATCAAAGCGATATCGGCGCGGCTGGAGGGTGTCGAGCGAGGATTGCTGATCTTCGGGAAGTCGGATGATCCTGATGTTGCCGAGGCGGCCGAGCGTTTAGCCGCTGCCCTCGGATGGCCTCTATTGCCGGATGTAGCCTCCGGAGCGCGGCTTGGGGGGAATGCAAGCGCAGCCTTTTATGACCTCGTGCTGGGTTCGTCGTGCTTTCGAGAGCAAAACACGCCTGAGGCCGTCGTGCATCTGGGTGGCAAGGTTACTTCGAAGCGGCTGCAGCAGTACCTCGTGGAGTCAAGACCTACGGACTACATTGTCGTCCGGCCGGACGCTGCTCGCTACGATCCTACTCACCTCGTTAGCGATCGGATTCAATCGGATGTTGTGCAGTTTTGTAATGCGTTGTGCGCCGAGTATGTGCTGTCGTCGCGACTTTCAACGTGGATGCAGATGTGGGAGAGTGCCTCCGGGGCCGCTGAACGTGCCGTCGAAAAGGCACTGAGTGAGGACGGGCTGAGTGAGCCAGGCGTCGCGCGAGCGAGCAGCCGCTTAACGCCGGAGGGCT
>JADFLK010000073.1 GCA_022564455.1 Bacteroidota bacterium | reverse complement strand
TCCTTTGTGCTCATTCGCCTCCGATACAAATCCAAACTCGGAGGCTGATGCGGGGTCAGGGCCGTTTCGATAGCATCTGTGCTAAAAGATCCTTGATCCGATTGAAGATTTTCGTCGCAAGCACATGTAAATCATAAATCAGAATACTATATATAAATTTACCTTCTACTAATTTAAGTACTTCTGGTCCATTAATATTACCGCCGCCGAGATTTCCGCGTACGATTGCATGATTCTTTAGATTCTCCCAAGCGTCCTCTAGATCGCGGAGCTCATACTTATTTCTTAGCTTGTCTACACTTTTAATCGTTACATTGGATCCCAATTTACCTCTTCTCGCGAGATACAAGAGGATGGCTTTTTCTACATTAGTATAATTTTGATACATCGATGTGTTTAGATTTGCTTCATCTTTAAGTGGCGGCAAGATAGACAACTTGCCAAGCATCTCAATGATCGTGGCCGTCATCGTGCTCATCGCCTTCCGAGTCGCCCCCGTCCTCATCGGCCGGCGGTTTCCACCGAGGCGATGGGGGCCTGGTCAGCGGTGTTACGCCTCCCCGGTGGCACGTGTAGCACGTCACCCGCATACCCTCCGCTTCGTGCAGCCCGTCAATGCCGGTCAGCAGGTCGTTGTTGATGGCCCACGTCATGCGCAGCATCTCGCGGGCAACTCCTTTGTGCTCATTGTCGTCAGACACGAAATCGAATTCGCTGAGCGACATCTCTTCCGTGCCTATATGGCAGTGCTGGCACCGAACACCCAAGGCCCTCGTGAAGCCACGCATGATCTGGCTCAGTTCAAAAGGCCCGGTGTCTGCCGGTAGCACCTGGAGGTTTTTAGGATTGTCCGGCCATGTCCAGGTGGTATCTGCTGCAACAAGGGGCAACTCGGATTCGATGCTGGCGGGTGCGTAGGCAACAAGCGTGACAACGGCGAATGCAAGAAGAGGAAGAACGGCACGCATGGCGGATTGAGGAAGGCTGGAGCGCTAGCATCGCTACGAGGGAGGAAAGATGCAAGGCCAGGCTACTCAAGCCGGATCTTCCAGCACCTCCAGATCGGCGATAAGGTTGAGGTGGGGCGTCCCGAAACGCCCCTCGCGAGGCCCGTTTTCGAGGTTCAGGACGCCGCGCGGGCACACGGCAGAGCAAATCCCGCAGCCCACGCAGCTCGACCGAATAATGTTCTGGCCGCGCTGGGCGTACCACCGCACGTCGATGCCCATCTCGCAGTAGGTGGAGCAATTGCCACACGATATGCACTGGCCTCCGTTTGTGGTGATCCGGAAGCGCGAGAAAAAGCGCTGCTGGAAGCCCAGAACCGCGGCCATCGGGCAGCCGAAGCGGCACCACACGCGGCTCCCCATCACTGGATAGAATCCGACACCGACGACTCCCGAAAACACGAGGCCGATCCCAAAGCCATACCACTGCGAGAACATCTGGCTCGTGCCTCCAAGCACTCCGCCTTCCGTCGCCGAGTTAATCCAGAGTAGCGCCGTCGTGACAATCACGAACACGAGGACGCTGTGGATGAGCCAGCGCTCAACCTTCCACGAGCCCAGCGACTTATCCGACAGATGCCGGTACGGATCGCCCGCCGTTTCGGCCAGTCCGCCGCAGCCGCACACCCACGAGCAGTACCAGCGCTTCCCAAAGAAATAGGTCAGGATCGGCGTAGCGATGGAGGTCATCATCGCCCCCCAGAACACCATGAACACGCCGAGGCCTGCCCCGCTCTCGATGATATAGCTGATGTTTCCAGGCCATAGATAGTCGTACTTGAGGGGCCAGAAATAAGAGAAATAGAACTCCGGCTGGTTGAACAGGAGGAGCAGTTGCGGGATCAGAAACGCGAAGCCGAACTGGAAGAACATCACGCTGCACGTGCGGATGATCTGGTAACGGCTGTGGCGGTATTTGACGATCGCACGGACGCCCATGACGAGGATGGCAATCGTATAGATCGTGCCGTAGAGGAACCAGCGATCCGCCGCCGAGCCACGCAGCGTGTACGCCAGCGGATCGACGACGCGAACGAGGCCTTCGAGGGTTGTCGGGAACCAGTAAAGCAGGATGTAGCCACCCGTCAACACGATGCCTGCCACCCAGCCGATGAGCCCGCGCGCCTGGTTGGAGGAAAACATCACCCCGTTGTTGTGGATGCCGGCGCTTGTGCTTCGGTAACTATCCCAGATGTACAGGAGCGGCCCACCGACGACGCCGACGGCCAACAGCGCGAGCATCAGGATGGGCTGCTGGGCGCCTAGATCGCTGAAAAGGGCAACCACCACGCCGAGAAGGCCGAGCGCGAACACGATAAGGCCCACCATCTGGACGCTCGACGTGTCGTGCGCGGGGTTCTCGGCGAGTGCGATCTGGGCATTATAGGTGGGGATGGACATGGATATCTTTTGCGTATTTCGTTGTGCGTAATGGTTTCACGCTGTTGCCCTTACGCAATACGTAGCACGGAATACTCAAGGTAGATGCGAAAAAGAGTCGACAAGCCTTCGTTCTTCGAGATTCCCCCGCATCGGCAGCTTCGCCATCCAACGCTTCCAGCCTTTGCGGGCTCTCGGCTGGATGGACGTGCCGTTTGCGGCGTTGTAAACTGCGATGACGGCCGGCTCGCACTGGTCGGAGAACTCAGGGTCGAAGTTGGCGGCGCTGAGGTTTGAGAGAACGTATTCGATGCCCTGCTTCTGGGAGATCCAGTCCGCCCACACGGCGTGGCGGTGGCGAACACCCATCAGGTTTGCTCCCACGACGGCTCTCTCCCCTTCTGCGCTGTATTGGAGCCGAATGGAACGCTTGCCGTCCGGATGCTCCCAGTAGAGGGTCTGCTCACCTACGGGCAGTTCGGGGTCGATGCGGCCGTAGGTCTGGTACTCGATGTCGAAAAACTTGGCTGAGTTGTAGAAAACGCCTGGTTTGTATTCGCGGGGTTCACCAGTGAGGGTATGCGCCAGCGTCGCGCCGTGCTCGCGGCCGGTGTACCAGAGCTGCTCGATGGGCTTACGGTCCGGAAGCTGCTCGCGAAATTCCGCGCAGTCGCCGGCAGCGTAGACATCCGGCACATTCGTACGGAAATAGCGGTCGATCAGGACGCCCCGGCTCGTCTCGATGCCACTGCCCTCGACGAATCCGATACTCGGATTCACGCCCGTGGTGAGGCCTACGAATCGAGTTGGAATCTCTTCTCCATCCGACGTAACCACTGCCCGCGCGCGACCAGAGTCATCCGGCAGAATCTCCTTTAGCTCAGTTTCCATCCTCAGATCAATCCCGTGCCCAGTAATCTGCCGCTCAATCATCCGGCCTTCCTCGGCGGGGATCAGGTAGCTCATGTACGTCGGCTCGCGGACGAGAAATGTCACGTGAATGCCCCGTGCGCGCAGCATCTCGGCCATTTCCACCCCAATCAATCCTCCGCCCACCACGACGGCATGCTCGACACCAGCCGTCCAATGTTCCATCTCCGCCAGATCAGGTAATCCGTAGAGGCCTTGCACACCGCCCAGATCCTGGCCGGGCCATCCGAAAAAGGTGGACGTGGAGCCCGAGGCAATCAGGAGGGCATCATAGCCCATCGCGCTGCCGCTTTGCAGGTGGAGCTGCTTCGAGGCCGTGTCGATTCGCTCCACCCGATTCCGCACCAAATCGATCCGGTTTTCCTCCCAGAAGCCGTCCGCGTAGGGTTTCGTGTGCGCCTCGGTCATGTGGCCCATGTAGATGTACATGAGAGCCGTGCGCGAGAAGAAGTGGTCAGACTCGTCGGAGACGATGGTGATGCGAGCGTCCGGGTCGCGCTTGCGGACGAGCCGCGCACACGTCACACCCGTAATGCCGTTGCCGATGATGGCTAGATGCATGGTGTGAGATCGGGATTACCCCGCGACAAGCGCGGGGCGGGCGCGAGGTGCGGCTGCCGGCCTCCACCGGCTCTGTTAAAGTATGGTTCAGCGTCGATACGGTTCTCACGGCTGAATAACTACGGACACCGAATGAGTACGTGCGCGTTTGCGTGCGATATTCCGATATTCACGCCCAACCGCACTCATGACCTACGGCATTCTCGGGAACACACGCAAGAAGGCCCTCTGGGAACCTGTGGCGGCCCTCGTGCGATGGCTGGTCGATCGCGGCTCGTCGTTCTACCTCCATCGCGATATCGCGGAAGGGCTGTCGGCGCGCGGCCTTGTCGATTCCACGATCTGCACGACGCACGTAGCGTCCAACCTCGCCGATAAATGCGACCTCCTCCTTTCCTTCGGCGGCGACGGTACCATCCTGAAGAGCGCGCGCGAGGCCGGCACATACGAAACGCCGATCCTTGGCGTCAACATCGGCCGGCTGGGATTCCTCACCAAAATCGAGGTGACCGAAGTGGAAGAGGTCATTGGGCTCATTGATGCGGGCCGTTACTCTGTGGAAGAGCGGATGGCCCTCTCGATTCAGATCGAGGGCGCAGCGCCCGCCGTACCCTCGTGGGCGTTGAACGATGTGGTAATCGCTAAAACGGGCACCGCCAGCATGATCGGCATCGAGGCGGAAGTGGACGGCGCCTACCTCAACACGTACCGCGCCGACGGCCTGATCGTGGCCACGCCGACCGGTTCGACAGCCTACTCGCTCTCGGCCGACGGACCCATCATCGCGCCGGCGTCGCATGTCATCGTTGTGACTCCCATTGCTCCGCACACGCTGACGGCACGGCCCATCGTCCTCCCCGACACCGCTATCGTGACCCTCCGGGTGGTGACGCCCGGCCCCTACCTGATTGCCGTAGACGGGCTGAGCGCCGTCGTGGAAGAGCACAACGTGACGGTCACGCTCAAGCGCGCAGACCACGTTGTCCGGCTGGTCACGTCCCCCTCCCGCGACTACTTCTCCACGCTTCGCGGCAAGCTGAAGTGGGGGCAGGAGCGGGAGGGATAGATCTCAGCCTGGCGGGCGGGTGAGGTGCTACCGATGGGGAAGCTGAGTTCATACGTAGGCATGTATAGAATCACGGTAGGGTTAGGATGCGTGGCGTATGTTGAGGGCAAACTTGCGAGAACCAGCCTGTTGCTCACGCCAGCAGAGAAGGGACTCGTCCGAACCAACATCGATTATCCGAGGGTCGAAATCATGCTCAGCCGTCATCGCCTCTTTTCGCGCGTCGTTGTAAGCCAGCTCACGGGCTTCTTTGTCATGGTACTCGTTGTGGGCTGCCTGATCTTCCCGCCGGCTGCGTCCGCACAAACCCCCGACGCCGATCCCAACTTCGGCAGCCGCGAACTGTACGAAGGGTTCGTGCCCGATCCGTTCAGCCTCTCCTTCACCGCCGGAGGCATCACACAGTCTGTGGCTGCCGGTTGCGGCTACGGATATATTTCCGAGGAGCCTGACTTCGCATTGACGTACAGTACAAGCGGTTTCAGCGGTCTCTATTTCTATGTCGAAGGTGAAGGGGATACGACGCTTCTTATCCGCACGCCGAGTGGCGGGTGGCTGTGCAACGACGACGGCCACGGGAACAGCAATCCCATCGTCGGTATTCCCAACGCTGCGCAGGGCGAATACCAGGTTTGGGCTGGGGCCTACAACTCGGGTTACATCGAGGCCACGCTGTACGTATCGGAGAGAGATCCGGCGGAGGCAACCAGCCCACCGCCCGTGACCGACCCTCACCTCGCTGATGGATTAGAAGCCACTGAAGATCCAAACTATAGCTCGTGGGGCCCGATCTTCGATATCGTGCGAGAGAATAGTGCACGCATCCGAGAGAATAACGCACGCGCTGCCAGTGTTTCAGAAGCCTGCCCCGACGGGCTCAGGACGGTACAAGATCCTTTGAGCGAAGCCCCTAACCTGGCTTGTACCGACCTGGCCGGAGCCGACCTGGCCGGGGCTGAGTTGCACGGAGCCAACCTGAGCGGGGCCAACCTGATCGGGACGGACCTGACCGAGGCCGACCTGTACAGGGCCGACCTGACGGGGGCAGATCTGACCGGAGCCAACCTGGGAAGCGCTGAACTGCACTTCGCAGACCTGACAGGGGCGGACCTGTTTGACGCCAACTTGCGCAATGCCGATCTGATGGGGGCGGATCTGACCGGAGCCAACCTGATCGGGACGGACTTGAGCGGCGTCAACCTTAGCTTTGGAGGCTTTTCCAGGGCGGTCCTGGACGAAGCCACTTACAATTCCGCAACTCAGTTTCCGCCAAACTTCGATCCAGCCGCCGAGGGCATGATACTGAACGAGTAGGCGTAGTCAATCTCTGGCTAGCGCGGGGACAGAGGGCCGAGGCTTCGAACCGACCGTCGTCCAGCGCATTCGTCCACGAACGAGTGGAAGGGCTTGATGCTGGACGAGGCGTCCAGCCGGGCCTGGGGCCTGCGAGGCCCGAGATGTGGGCAACATCTGCCGTGCAGGAGATCCCCGCATTACCGCAGTCCCGCAGCTGATGCGGGACGGGACGGGGGAGGCTCTCCTTTTTGCGAGCTGAGATTCAGGATGAGGGTGTGCTGGCGCGCCCTCACTGCTTCAGCAACACGATGACCACCATTGCGACCACCAACCAGAATACTAGAGAAATACCCCAACCGGTTGCGGAAGCGTACGACTGCTCGATGTGTGTGGCGCCGTGGTCCTGAACATATCCTATCGCCTCGTATTCGCCGGCGCCGCGTAGCTGCTCGTCCTCAAACCCGGCGTTACCGTTACTCGTGCTCCCTACGTCCAAGCGAAACGAGGTGTACGAAGTGGCATTATCCCCGTTACGATTATCCGCTCTGGCTTGTGCGGATCCGAGGTGAGCATCCTCGTGGGAGCCGAGGCCCTGCTCGACAAGCGTTGAGTTTCCAGCCGAAGGCGGATAACCCGTAAGAGTCGGGCTAGAGTCTGTAACCGAAAGGAGGCTTTCGTCGCCTCTGTGATTTTCCAGGCCATGATCAGTCGGCAAGTCACCGACTGGAACGTCGAAGTGTTCTGTAGGCAGCGGCTGCGAAATGGCCGGAGTGGCTACGAACGCGGCAGCGGTTAGTAGCAAGGCAAAACGCATAGGAGGGAGGGTTCAAATGGGAAAGGACGCGGTATCGAGCGGGCGGGTACAGAACGAAAATGTACCAGAGGGCCATGTATTCTGCAAGGTGTCCAACGGAGAGGTGAGGCGCTGCGGCGTAGCCTTGGGAGGGGCGCTGGCGCGCACGGCGACTTTGTCGGCGGCACAACAGCTACACTGCCGATTCTCCTGGCGTTGCTATATTTTCTAGCTCGCATCTGATAATACTCCGGCCAACATGGATTCCAGGTTCGCTTTCGTAACCTACCGGGGGAAGGCGCTCCGCCTTCTACTGATCTCGCTTTTTGCGATTTGGTATATCCAGGCAAGCGCAGAGTGCCAGCCTGCATTCGTCCTTGAGTGGGGCGAACCGGGAAACGGGGATGGGCAGTTCGCCGGACCTCACGGCATCGTGGTTGATGCGAACGGGGATGTCTACGTCGCGGATACGGGCAACAACCGGGTCCAGAAGTTCACGAGCGACGGTGTTTTCCTGATGCAGTGGGGCTCGTTCGGCGCAGCCGATGGCCAGTTTGACCATCCGCATGGGATTGGGATAGATCCGAGTGGGAACGTCTTCGTAGCGGAAACGGGAAACAACCGCGTCCAAAAGTTTTCAAGCGCCGGCGACTTCATCTTAAAATGGGGATCTTTCGGCGATGGAGACGGCCAGTTTCGACACACGCACGGTTTGGCCGTCGACGCGATAGGCAATGTTTATGTGGCCGATCGAGATCAAAACCGTGTTCAGAAGTTCGACAACAACGGCGCATTCCTGACAACGTGGGGCAGCACCGGCACCGGAAACGGGCAGTTCTCTCAGGCCAATGGAGTCGCCGCAAGCGGAGCCACGAACGTTTATGTAGCCGATTCAAGCCCGCGCATTCAGAAATTCACGACCTCGGGTGGATTCGTCACTTCATGGGGAAGCTTTGGCGCCGAAGACGGGGAGTTGAACACACCCCGCGGCCTATCGGTCGATGCAACCGGCCGCATCTACGTGGCGGATCGCAACAACTACCGCATCCAGGTTTTTGCCGACGACGGATCGTTTGTCGTCAACTGGGGCGCGTTCGGTACGGGGCCCGGACAGTTCAATCTGCCCTACTCGGTTGCCGTTGGAGCCGACGGCAGCATCTACGTAGCTGACTCGAGCAACAACCGGATTCAGAAGTTCGCCGCGATTACAACAGGAATTGGCGATGAGGCGCCACCCGCGTTGAAGCGGTTCATGGTCTACCCCAATCCTGCTACCGATAGGCTGACTGTTGAGGCCGGCGGGATGGGTGGCGAGGTAATGTTGTACGACTCGTTGGGGCGGGCGGTGAGCAGCGCACGCCTTTCTTCCGGCAGAGCAACCTTTGACGTGTCGGCCCTTCCTGCGGGCTTGTACGTGGTGCAGGTTGGTACGTACACCCAGCGCATTACGCTCTCGAAATAAGAGCACGACGTGACGGTCACGCTCCAGCGCCCCCCGAACCGGGCTGCTCAGGCCGTAGAAGAGCCGG
>JADFLK010000072.1 GCA_022564455.1 Bacteroidota bacterium | reverse complement strand
ATTTAACAAGTACTACTTCAGTCAAAGATCGGGAAAGAGACGATTTCCACCCCTTCCAGAATCAACCCTTAGAAGCCACCGCCTTTGGCGTTGGTCATTCCGAAACCATGTGTCGATGATTGTATTGCCGCGTCTCGAACTATGCAGCGATTCTAATACATTCTGGTAGAGCACCGCTGTACCCTGCCTCAGGACGGACGCCCACCCGTTCAGGCCACAGCATTGTGTCCGTGGCGCTCATGGATAGCCTCGCTGTAGATCTGCATGAGTATCTCGTAGTTACGGTCGGCGGCATAGAAGTCTCCAAAGGTTTTGCGGGCAGCCTGGCGCATAGCCGCATACCGTTCGGCGTCGGACAGGATGGATGCCGAAGTTTCTGCAAAGGCAGAGGCATCTCCCGTCGGAACCAGCAGCCCATTTACGCCAGTTTCAATCATCGTCCGCATGGTCCCCAAATCACTGGCGACAATGGGCAGGCCACTTGCAAACGCCTCGATCAGCGTCATCGGCGTTCCGCCCTCGTACCACTCTGAGGGAAACAGGAGAACGCCGGCCTCCCGCATGAGACAGAGCACGTCGGTACGGTCCTTCCAACCCAACCACTCGATCCGCCCGTTCGTACAAGCGGTCTCAACCTCGGGGGCGAGCGGGCCGTCGCCTATAATGACAAGCTTCGGCAGGTTGTGCGCGTCATCATTGCTCCAGGCCTTAAGAAGCGTGTGAATGCCTTTAGCTACGTCGAGTCTACCAACAAAGAGGGCGAAGCCGCCGGAGCCAGTTCCAATACCCGGATCGTCGTCGAGAAAGTTCGGCTTGACCACCAGCTTGTCGGCCGGCAGCTTGCCTCGGATAAATTTCTCTCGTGCAAACTCTGTGATGGCGATATAGCGGTCGATGGCGTTTCTCCATGTACCCAACGCGCGGTGGGTAGCGTTCATGGTAGCCACTGCCGCCGAAGCCACTCGACTACCCCGATAGCACCTGTGCCTGATAGCCGCAGTTGCGAATGACTTTCCAATACACGTTTCACAGGGCCGTCCGTCTCGGTAAAGTAAGGCGCCTGGGCAGATATGCCTATAATTATGCAGTGTCTGGACAACTGCTGCTCCGGCTCTACGTGCTCCCCAGAAGCCTGCCGGCGAAATGAGCGGAAGCGTATTGTGAAAGTGCACAACGTCCACGTCCTCTCTTCTAACAATCGCTGCTATCTCCGCGCCTGCCTGTTTATTCCAGATGGTTCGTTGGGCTAGCACAGGTAAACTAAGGCCTTCGACGCCGTCGTTGTCAGCTGTATAACGCAGGACCTCATGCCCTTTTCTCGTCAACAGACGGCCTTCGGCTTCGAACACGCTGTCCTCGCCTCCGCCGATCTGGTAGTAGTTATGGACCTGCAGAACGCGTGGGAGCCGGCCAGCCCCAGGCGACTCGGCGTGAGGGCGGGATGGCTGGAGCGTCTGCAGCTGGGACGTCTGTGGCATGACCAAGCGGCTCGAGCGTAGGGGTTTGATCGTCGTCGTCGGAGAGAACATGAGGAGAATGGCGATAAATATAGACGGCCCCAATTCCCACACCGAATACGGTCCAGAACCAGATACCTCCCATGGGGCCTTCAAAATAAACGTCAAAGGCGGCGTTTAAATGCATAGCGAGCCAGTAGGCAACGAGTACGGCAAACACGGCCATCCACCGGGAAGCCTTGGCTTGACGAGCCCGCCACCAGGCGCGCAATACCATGGCGAACCACGTCAATTGGAGTAGAATCCAAAGCAGTGCACCGGGAACGCCCATCCGGGCAAGGATGGTCATATGCCCGTTGTGGGGACTGCGTAGCTGGGGGTCGACCGCAAAACCATCGTCTGTGGCCAGATTTACGCCGAAGCCTTTGCCGGTCCAGAAATACTCGCCCCGAACCGTGTAGTCGTAGATGGTCTCCCACCAGTCGAGGCGCCACTCCTTAGTCCCCTCGAGGGAATCTGACTCACTGCGCCCCAGGACGCTTTGGATGTTTGTCCAGAATTGCTCTACCGAAATTTGCCGCCTTCCATCCTGAATCTGAAAGACTGGGCCGACGATGAGACCGAGGACGAGGAAGAACGCAAACGCATAGGCGAGCCTTCCGATGCGTGCCTCCGGTGGACGAAGCAAAAAGCCAACTGCTAGCGCGGCGAAATAGGCGACCATCCCACCCCGATTACTCACAACGATGATACCAGCATTGAGAACCAGTCCAGCCACGACCAGCGGATAGCGCCGCATCAGGCCGACCATCAAGAAGACAGTGATCCCCGCCATGTGGACCATGATATCCCCCCCCTTGGGCTGGAAGACGAGTACGTTGCCGTCTACCCAAGGGAGGGATGGAATTGAGGAGTTGGCGACCTTGTAAATCAGGTAGATGATCCAGATGCAGGCAAGCATCACCTTGATGAACAGCTGGTATCGGCGAATAAAGTCGCGTATGCGCTCGGGCCGCTCAACCAGCAAGGCGGCCACGATCAGCGCGTATAGCCCGTAAATGATCTGCATGGCGTCGCGCGGGGCAGACATGCCGTACGTACCTATGTACGGGACCATGCGAACCACAGCCAGAGCGATGAGCCCACCCAGCAGCCACATCGTTGGAACAGATGCGAGCTTGCCTAGTGTGCCCGCCCGAATAAGCTGGATGATGCCGAGGCCAAGAACAATCTCACCCACGTAAATCGGCGGAATACCCCAATACGCGAAGCCACGCCCGAACAGCGCGTAGCCGAGCAACGCCAGTGCCAAACCAACGAGGAAGCGGTCGCCGCTCCTCGTGCGGGGAGCATGCTCAATGTGTACCGGGGTGTACGTCAGATTCATATATGGCGGATTGGCACCTACTCCGTATGGCTCGCGTCGGCAGCGGTCACAAACCGTGCCCGTGTAGCCAATTTGATGTACTGTTCCCTCACGTCGGTAATAAGTGCATCCCAACTGAACTGTTGAGCGACGCGACGACGAGCTGCGCTGCCCATCTTCTCTCGCCTTTCGGGATCAGTTGCCAGCAGTAGCATCGCCGCCGAAAGGTCGTCGATGACCTGTTTGGGAGATTCGACTGGAATGACTATTCCACAATCAGATGTCACCTGAAGACCAGGTCCACCGAGCGCAAGACAGATCACAGGGCGGCCGGCAGCCATGCCTTCCAGTGTCGCGAATCCTCCACTATCGTGAAAACTTGGATGTACGATCACGTGCGTCTTGGCGAGCCGTGTAAGGACTTCAGAGCGAGGGAGAAGGCCCAAGAACTTCACGCAGTTGGCAATTTCGAGTTTTTGTGCTGCTGCCTCAAGACGGGCACGCTCTGGCCCGTCGCCGATGATCCAGTACTCCGCGCCGGCAAGAACAGCGTTGGAGGAGTATCGGTCCTCCGAAAGTGCGCGGGCGAAAGCGCGAAGACCAAGTTCGTAGCCTTTCCAATGCAGCAAGCGGCCGACGCTGACAAAACGAATCGCTCCTGAGCGCAACGCAGGGAGTTCTGCAAGACGTTCAATCTCTTCGTTGTTGAGGGCTACGGCTCCACGTACATCCATCCTCACCCCACCTAGTTTCCGGATACGCTCAGCACTCTGCTCCGTTGTGGCGAGTGTGAGGGTTGCGCGTTGCGCCGTTCTGCGAACGAAGGGGTCGAGGTGAGCCAGAGCACGTGCGAGGTCACGGGCGCGCTCAAAAAGGTGGCCTTTCCACCCAAAAGAAGGATAGAAGACTTTTGGCGCCGACTCCCCCCCTCCAACCGGCCCCCACAGGAACGGTGCATCGACGGTTGCCACTGCGCTAGGAGACCAGTACCGAATAAACGAGACGTGGTGAACGAGGTCGAAACCGGCCTCTGCGTGGAGCGCACGAGCAACCTTTGCGGCACGCAAGTTCCAGAAGTAATAATGGAGTTGCTCCGACAAGCCGTGCCGGTCAACCCCGTCACGCCAGTGGCGAGGATGTTCAAACGGAAGGTAGTAGTAAACCACTTGCAATCCGGCAACAGGACGTTGGGCCAGTTCCTCCTCGATAACCTTGCGGAATCCGCTATAGACGAGCACACACACATCGTGGTACGCGGCCATCCCACGGGCGAAGTTCCACCCTTGTCCCGGTTCCGACCCCCGTCCCGGCCCACAAGCAAAGGCCAACATCAACACCTTTAGGCGCTTCTCCGCCGGCTCTCCCCTGGTAGTCGGCCTGGCGTCGTGTGCACTATGTTCAAGCTCAGTGATGTGCATCATCCACCCGAGGCTATTGACGCATCCAAAGCAACGTCCGGGTTGTCTACAGCTTCCACCACGTTCAACTCGCGGTCTCGGCGGAGCATCGAAACCATCACGAGCACTTCCGTCGCTTTCGCCAAGAGATCGGAGCAAATCGCTCCGAAAACACCGAGGAGGGCAGTAAACGCGACCCCTACCGTGGCGGCAGTACCAACAGCACAAACACGAGCCTGAAACGCAGCTTTCGGCCGTTCTTGGGCACGCAATACGGCCATAAGCACACCGGCAATGACGGCAAACAGAGGGAGCACAGCCATCAACCATATCAAAGCCGGCGCCGCTTCATACTGATCTCGGTACAACCACGCCAAAAGAGATGTCCCGAACAGCCCGATCAGAAGGCCATAGCCAATGGCTAGACCCACCAGCGCGACTCCAAGATTCCGTGCCGTCTGGAAAAGGCGACCCTTCAGTCTGGCCTGAACGAACACAGGAAGAGCCAGTAGAACCAGCGCCGAAAAACCCTGAAGCGCAGGCATCGCCAAGTTGAAGAGAGCACGCAACGTCGCGGTCCCCTCCAGTCCCACAAACAGCGGCAGAACGAGAAACGGCAGCGCACTGCGAAGCCATTGGAGACCACCAGTAGCTGAAGCCCAACGCCCGTACTCCCAGTGTGCCGCACGAACTTCCTCAACCAGGCCCGACTGGTCCGATGCTCGGAATACGCCGAGGTACCATGCCAGGCCGCCTCCCGAAACGAGCGCTCCGCCTCCCATCACGCCGAAGGCCATCGGCCCGGTTAGCAGTCCCATCTCCTGAAACACAACAGCGCTACCGACGACCAATACCAAATAGCCTGCGCCCGCCAGTGTTGCCAGTTGGGGTCTGAAAATAATGTAGCATGCTCGACGCATGAGCCAGAGGAACGTTATGAAGGCCTGCGCGACTGCCAACGCACCAAGTGCAGCGGCCAGCTCAACCTCACCTCCAGCATAAAAAGCCGCTGCAGAGATACAGAGAATGAGCCCAATCACAATCACAAAGCGAACATGCCCGGCCAACAAAACACGCAGATAGGAAGGAACACGATGCTGAAACCTGCCTGCCCCGAAGACAAGCATGGGTTCAGTGAACAGGCCACCATGTACGGCTCCACCAAGGAGAAAGATGATGAACGCAACCGTGAACGCACCATAAGCCTCTGGCGTCAGCCACCGCGCCAGCAGGACGTTGATGGCAAAATTCGACATCGCAAAGAGCCCCTGATCAAAAACAGACCAGGAGCCCTTCTTCAACCAGGAAGACAGCGTTCCCGAAGAACTTGAAGAGCTATCAGGCATGACCCCGAGAGGTTGGCGGAGGGACGACGCCTAGTTGCCGGAGAGTGCACGAACGATGAACGCTACTGCGGAGAGCCCTCCGGCAATGATACCGACCTCTTGCCAGCCAAACCGCTTCGACTCGATCACATCAATCAGCATCATATCGCCTTCACAGAGGTCGGGGTACACATCGGGGTTGGTGGCGGTGTCTTCGAGGGTAGTAGCGTAGATGGGGGCTAACCCCGCGTTAGGACGGAAGAGGCGGATTTCAACTTTCCGGTCGCGATTGCTTTGGCGCGTTGCGTAGTTAGGACCACCGGCCAACGCGAGCACGCGGCCAAGGTCAGTGCCCACGCCCACCTCGTAGAGGCCGGGCTGCCGCACAGCGCCCTCCACATAAACCTGCACGGTCGCTTCGCCGGGTTCAAAAAAGCTGAAATAGGTATTGGTCGCAGTTGTCTCCATCAATTCGGCACGGCCAAGACGGCCGATGCATGGATCGAGCGGAGCCGTGGTCTGCGCCTGAACATTCGGCACACTGGCAACGAGGAGAGCGAGGAAGAGGCCTCGCGTGGAATGGTCGAGGAAACGCTGCATAATGTGTGGCGGGTTCTGTGAGACGTGGCGCGGAGGGTTGGACGATGCTGCGTCAGGAGTCTGCTTCGGCAGGAACGACAGGATCGGGCGTAGGCGCGCCCTCAGTTGGCCGATCGGCGGCGTAACTCATAGCGTACCGGTAGCCAAACGTGCGGCGGAAGCCAACGGAGTGGGCTGGGTTGAAGCGATTCAGCACCGCACCGATCTGTGTAAGGCCAGAGCCTGCAAGCTCGCTTGCCACTTGCGTAAGCGCGTCGGCGTGGGTCTGGTCGGCGGAGGCAACGAGCAGGGCCGCATCGCAATGTGGCGCGATCACAGCTGCATCGGCAGCAAGAAGCCCTGGAGGTGCATCGATGACGATAAAGTCGAACGTGGTGCGAAGACCCGCGAGCAGCCTGGCACTGCGCTCTGGGCTCCAGAGGTCTTCGGGGTTCTGCGCAGGCTCACGGGCCGTCAGGGCGAACAGGCCAGGGACTACCGTATTCCAGTACACCAGATTCTCCGCCTCCACACCTGTGCCAAGAGCAGGACCTTCGCCGAGGCCGAGGTAGATGTGAACCTGTGGGTGGCGAAGGTCGGCATCGATAAGCAACACTCGGCGGCCGGCCTGCGCGGCGGCGACGGCAAGGTTGGCAGAAACAAGGCTCTTTCCACTACCTATTTCCGCGCTCGTAACGAGCAGCACCTGTGGAGAGTCTGCACCGCCCTGCAACGCAGCGTGGAGGTGGCGGAAGGACTCGGCGGCAGGCGAGAACGGCTTGGCCAGCGCAATGAGGGCCGACGATACCGACATCCCGTCTACGGTAATCGGGGAGCCTTCGGCGTCGTCGCCGAGATCGGGCACCGTACCCACGAGCGTAAAGCCATTCTCGGCAAGGTCGGTTGGGGTATGAATAATGGCATCTGTACGGTACCGAATGGCAGCGCCTGCGAGGCCAAGCAACAGTCCGAGCATCCCGCCCAGCATCAGGTTCAGGAGGAGATTGGGGCTGGAGGGTTTTTGTGGAACCTGGGGCTCACGGATCACCTGCGCGAGGCCAAACTCGGTTTCCTCCGCCACGGTGGCTGCCTGCAGCTTGTTGGTCAGGTAGAGGTGGAACTGCTCGGTCGCGGCGCGTGAACGCTGCAACTGCGCCAACTCGCGCGCCTGCTCCGGAATGGTGGTGAGCACACTGCTGGCTTCGGCGAGGCGGCCCGAAAGCGCACCACTCTCGGCGCGGGCGCCATTGAGGGCGGCACGCTCTGAAGATATCAGCCGATTAAGGTCTGCGAGATAGCTCTGCCCGTTGCTTCCCGTGCTCGATAGATCGACACCTCCAGCGGCAGCCACTTCACCGGCCAACTGTTGAGCAAGTCGCCGCTTCTCGCCGCGCATGCGGCGAAGGCGTGTCTCCAACGTGGCGAGGTCGGGATGTGCATCCGGATTGCCCCGCATTTCGGGGTTGCGGAGGTAAATCTGATCGATCACCCGCTCCAGCTCCGTAATCAGGCCATCGAGTTGTATAATCTCCGCTTCGGCCGTAGAAGCAGTGCGCACAGCCAGGCGCGGCTGCAATGCGCTCATCTCACCCTCCAGGGAGCGCAACGTGGCCTCCCGCATCCGCATTTCGATGCGGGCGCGGTCGAGCGAGGCTTGCAACGTGGCGATTTGGGAGATGGCGCCCTGCGTCTGTGCGTCCAGCGCTACGGCGCCTTCGGTGCGCATATAGTTAGCAATCTGGCGCTCGATTTCGTCGAGCTCACCCTCACGGCGAGCCGCCTGTGCCTCGAGGAACTCGCGCGTAGCCGTTATGCGCTCGCGGCTCGTTTCCCGGGCAATGGCAGTGTACTCCTCCGTGTAAATCTCAGCAATACGGGCGGCCTCTTCGGCGTTGCCAGTCTTGGCCGTTACGCGAATGGCGTCCACCTCTTCGCCGGCCGGTTCCACACTCACAACCGTTTCCTGGATGTAGGTAGCGAGGCTCTGCTCGTTCACCTCACCCTTAATTTTGTCGACAAAACTGAGCGCGGCGCTTCCGCCGGGTGCGGCCATCAGGCGCCGGGCAGTGCGCTCAGCAATGGCGGGAGCCTGCTGCAGGATGAGCGCCTGGTTGAGCACTTTGCGGCCCTCCAATCCTGGCATATCCACAAACTGCCCTGCAATGGCGTCTCCCGTCTCGGCCGGGCTTGTGGTGTTAATGAGGATGACACTGTAGGATTCGTACTTCTTCGGCGTCAGCAACGAATAGGCGAGTGCAATAAGAAGCGACGTGAGAAATACACCCAGCGCGAGGCGGCGATGGCGGAAAAGCGCTTCAGCCTTTTCGCGCATGGCCATCCGGGCCTGAACGCGGGGCGGCGCGGACGGAGGAGGAATGGCCGGAACCGTCTCCGGCGCCAACGCGCGGAATGTGGGGCGGATGGGGGCCAGAGCCGTGGTCTGCGGTTCCTCGGC
>JADFLK010000432.1 GCA_022564455.1 Bacteroidota bacterium | reverse complement strand
CGTACGCCGATGACGCCGCCGGGCGAGAAATAGCCGCCGGCGAAGCCTCGGATCGCGGGCCGCTCCAGTTTATGGTGGACATGGTGCCCTCCAACTTCTTCGCTGCGGCCTCCAACAACCGGAACATGCTTCAGGTGGTGATCGTGGCCCTATTTCTGGGAATTGGGCTCATCCAGCTGACAAAGGAGAAAGCACAACCGCTACTCGATTTCTTCGGAAGCCTCAACGACGTCATCATCCGCCTGGTGGATGTCATTATGATGCTGGCGCCGATTGGTGTGTTCGCGCTGATAGCTGCCACGATCACCTCAGTTACCGGAGACGACCCGAGCCAGGTCATTGGCTTGTTGAGCGGCCTTGGCGTGTACTGTATTGCCGTCGTGCTTGGCCTCCTCATTCAAACGCTTCTTGTCTACCCTACTATCCTGAAGCTCTTTAGTCCGATGAAGATCAAGACCTTCTTCGCGGGGATCGGGCCTGCGCAGCTGGTGGCGTTCTCCACGTCCTCCAGCGGCGCCACTCTGCCGGTTACCATGGAGCGTTGCGAGGAGAAGCTCGGGGTAAGTGAGGAGGTGTCGTCGTTCGTGCTACCCCTCGGCGCTACCATCAACATGGACGGCACGGCCATGTACCAGGCCATTGCGGCTGTGTTCATCGCGCAGGCGCTCGATCTAGGCCTCGGCTTCGGCGCCCAACTCACGATCATCCTCACGGCGCTGCTGGCGTCCATTGGTACCGCTGCCGTGCCGGGTGCGGGCATCATCATGCTGGTCATCATTCTGGAGGCCGTTGGCGTGCCCACAGCCGGTATCGCTCTTATCCTCGGCGTAGATCGCATCCTGGACATGTGCCGCACGGTCACCAATGTTACGGGAGACGCCACGGTGGCCACGATCATCGCGGCCTCGGAGGGCCAACTCAGCATACCGAACCTCAGCGAAGCCGACGACCATATTCGTATGGCTGCGCCCCGCTAATACGACATTCCTATTGAGGAGGGATTTTTCTAGTCTCCCCTTGAGGGGAGTACCACGAAGCGGGGAG
Organism: Bacteroidota bacterium; assembly: GCA_022564455.1. The sequence continues at coordinate 1,110 of JADFLK010000432.1, read as the reverse complement.
GGGTGTTGCCGTGGCCAAGAAACACGCTCGTTAACAACTGTATGCCTGGATTTCCGAACATGAGAAACAGCTTCCTCCTTTTTGCAATGGTGTGCGTGTTGATGTCCCCCTTGCGGGCGCAGACGCATGTTGAGCACGACTCGGCTTGGGTGGCGACGTTTGCGGAGGAGTTGGCCGAGCCCGCGTACGGAGCCATGCTGCTCACTTCAGAGGAAGGGCGAACCTTGCTGGACGAGGGCCGAGCGTTGATGATAGCCTTTCGGCTCGACGAAGCCGAGGCCGCATTCCGCCGCCTCGATTCGCTGGAACCCGAGAGCCCCGCCGCCGCCCACCACCTCACGACCATCGCCCTCTGGCACGCCCTGATGACAGAGCGAGAGCCGTGGTACGGCCGCTTCTTCTCCCGCGCTGACTCCCTGAAGGATCGTCTTGGCGACCTCCCCGATTCGGCGTGGAAGAAGCACTTTGAAGCCGAGTTGCTGACGCAACGCACGATCATCTATGTAAAGCAGGAGCGCTTTACGAAGGCCGGGTTGGCGCTGCGAGGAGCGTACAACCGCTACGAAGACAACGTCCGCGACTACCCCGAGTTCTGGGAGTCGTACAAGGGGATGGGGCTCTGCCACGTTGCCGTTGGGACGGTTCCCAGGGCGTACCGGTGGATTATGAGCATCCTCGGGTTCAGCGGAACGGTGCAGCAGGGGATGGAGGAGATTGAACTGGCCCTCACGAACAGTACGTACAACCGCGAGGAGTCCGCGCTGCTGCTGGCCATTGTGGATGCCATCATGAACGAGCGGCGCGACGGGGCGCTCAGGCACGTGGCGGCGTTCTACGAAGCGTACCCGGAAAGCCCGATGCCCGCCTACGTGTACGGCTTCCTCCTGATGAACGCGCGCCGGGCCGTTGATGCGGAAGCTGTGATTCGCGAGGGGCTGCGCCGCCAGGAGCCGGAAGCGGTCGCGGATATGCCCTACTTCGAGTACTATCTGGCCGACGCGCTCTTCAAACAGAACCGGTTCGAGGAGGCCGCGCCGATATTCGAGCGGTACGTGCGAAGCTACCGGGGGCAAGCCCTCGTTGCGCAGGGAACTCTGAAAGCAGGTCTTT
>JADFLK010000431.1 GCA_022564455.1 Bacteroidota bacterium | reverse complement strand
TTTTTCGAGATTCTCGCGTACTCCTCGGGCGGATAGTCGTAACAGGTGGGATGCCACGTAGCTCCTGAAAACTGCGCCGCGAAAGCGTCCGGCAGGCCTTCTTCCTCGGCGATGTCACGAAGCTGGTCGTGCAGCTTGCAATCGTTGATGTTGAGAAACGTCTGATCGCCCAGGCGGACGAAGATGGCAGAGTCGCGGTTGAGTTCAGAATCGTCGAGGAAAAGGCGGGCATAACCGCCTGGAAGCTCCAAACGCTCGCCGTGCTCGCAGAGGACAAACGCCTCGGATGGAATCTCGGCGAGGCGCTCGCGGAGCACCGGCCTCCGAAAATGCGGGACCAGAAATGTGAATGCGTCCGATGTAAGCGTCCGGAGAAAAGCGATGTCGAAATGATCCTTGTGCTCGTGGCTGATGTAGAGAAAACGCTTGCGGCTGCTGTCGGCGAGCTTCTCTTGCACCAGTCCGGCAAGGTGATGGTTGCACGGATACTGAAACCATGAAGCATCGAAGGCGCCGCCGGGCGAGAGCCACGGATCCATTACGAGGACAACCTCGCGTGTCTCAACAAGAAAGCCGGCGTGGCCGAGATAGGTGATCTGCATGAGGTGAAGCTATTGACTCCTTCCTGTTCTATTCTTGCTCATCCACCGCCCCCGTTGCAGAAGGGGCTGAATCAGAAGGGGCCGAGTCAGGGGGGAAGAGTGGCTTCAGGTTGGATTCCTGGTTCTCTTCGCCAGGCCAGGAAAAGTAGCGCGCCGAGAAATCCGAGCGTGACGATGAGGAAGCGCGCATGGAGAAGGTCGGACAGCAGGCGCGGCGCACTCTCCAAAAGTGCCGCGACGACGGATTCCGGCGGCTTGGGAACAAAAAATACCAAGGCTCCAATTACGGCTGTCACCTGAACGCGCTTGCTCGCCGACGCGGCTTCCAGGAGCATCCACCACACGAGTGGAAGCGCGAGGATGTAAGTATGCTCCCATCCCAACACTGAAACGAGGGGGAGTAGCGCCAACAGGCCGACGCCCGCCTCAGCCAAACTCAATCTTCCACGAACGTACGCACCAACCAGCGCCAGCCCAGCCCCCAGCCCCACGGCAATCGTAACCACACGAGGAAAAAATCCGATAGAATGGCCTGTGTAGGTTGTGAATGCTTCGGGCGGGAGCGTGAGGCGCGTAAGAACGGCCGGCAACCCCTGGTTCATCGCAGCAACATTCGACAGGTTGCCGCTGCTCACTACAAACCCGGCGTAATCGGCATAGAGCCCAGTAGAAAAAAGAGGCAGAAGGAGAAGGGGAAACACAAGGAGTCCAAGTGCAAAACCGAGTGCGAGGCGGCCGCGCCGCACGTTCATAAGCCCGAGAACAGCGAGCACCAATGGATACAGCTTCAGCCAGAAACCAAGGGTGAGCACACCCGCTGCCGCCATCGGTCGACGTGGGAGCAGTACGAGGAACGCGAGACCCGCCAACAGCACGAGCCCATTTACCTGCCCCATCTTCACCGTCTGAAAGAACGGTGCAGATACGAAGGCCACAGCGAAGAGCGCCCCGCGCGACCATCCATCCATCCGCGCTCCCGATGAGCGCTCATGAAGGTGGATGAACAGCCCTACGCCCGCAACAAGGGCAACAGCGTTGAGCAGTGCCAGCACCGTATAACCCCACGCCACAGGCAGTTGCACCAGCGGGACGAACAGCAACAGGCTTGGCGGCGGGTATAAGAAGTCGCTGCCGGCATAGAGCGTCGCCGGATCGGCGAGAAAGCGTTGCGTGCCCTCGAAGTAGAACAGAAAGTCACCGGCGTATTCAACCTCTCCAGCAAAGAGTCGGCTGAACGTAGCACGGTAGAGATAGGCCGGTACTACCAGAAGAAGCGGAACGGCTACCAGGCCCACCGCGACGAGGGGCGTCACTCGTCGCTGGGAAACCGGTGCGGCTTGTGCAGTCATAGGCAAGCAAGTTATCAACGTCCCTTGCCAATTCTGCTTTCACTTCTGCTTGAATGAGAGCGTCAGCGGCACGCCTTCGAAGCCAAACGCATCTCGAATTTGGTTCTCCAGATACCGCCGATACGACTCCTTGATTCCCTTCGGGTAGTTCGAGAAGAAGGCGAACACCGGCGGACGATCACGCACCTGCGTGGCGTAATTGATTTTGAC
>JADFLK010000430.1 GCA_022564455.1 Bacteroidota bacterium | reverse complement strand
AGAACGTGAAAGCGCATCAGTAGCCGGCGTCAGGAGTGTGATCCTTGAGGGTAATGCCTTTCAAGATAGCAACCCCGGCACTCACGCCGAGACGGGTGGCGCCGTGCTCCACCATTTCGTAGGCGTCTTCGGCCGAGCGGATGCCGCCCGAGGCCTTCACGCCCATCCGGTCGCCCACCACGCGGCGCATGAGGGCAACGTCTTCCGGCGTGGCGCCGTGCGGAGCGAATCCGGTGGAGGTCTTGACAAAGTCTGCACCTGCATTTTGCGCGAGCACGCACGCAATCACCTTCTCCTCGTCGGTGAGCAATGCTGTTTCGAGGATCACTTTAACGGTACAGCCCTGGGCTGCTTTTACAACGGAGGATATGTCATCCTCCACCTTGTCGTACATGCGGCTCTTCATGCGGCCGATCCCGATCACCATGTCAATTTCAGTCGCGCCGTCGCGGATGGCCACCTCGGTTTCAAAAACCTTCACGGGTGTCCTCTGCGCACCGTGTGGAAAGCCAACCACCGTACACACCACCGACGAGGCGCCTTGCAATTCCTCGGCAGCCAGCGGCACCCAGGCCGGGCTCACACACACGCTGGCAAAGCAGTGCTCGCGGGCCTCTGCGCACAACGTGCGGATGTCGGCTTCGCTCGTCTCCGGTTTCAGAACCGTGTGGTCAATCAGACGCGCGAGTGGCGGCGCGAGCAGGCACGCGTTGATTGCATCGGGGTCGGTAGGCGAACGATCCGCCCGAAGCCCCAGCCGCCCGGCGCCGGCGCCCACCAGGCGCTCTAGGCCCCGGTGTTGGCCGGCGTCGCATCCACATTCCTTCTTGTTGTACTGCCTATGCAAGGCGTCAGCAAGTGCTTCCTGATCTCGAACGTTCACATCAGTCGATGAAAATTCCTTTCCTCAGTGACTCTTGATCACCAATCTACCTCTCGGCCTTCATCACGAGTCACGCGATCACGTGATCACCCCACCATCTCTTCCACTTCCTCGTCCAGGTTGTACTTCTTGCGCTTCTCCCAGAGGGTCTTTTTGGAGATGCCCAGCAGGCGCGCCACCTCGGCATAAGAGGTCTTCTTTGTGGCAAGAATGTGCTTGATGTACTCGTATTCGAGCTCTTGCAGCGGGCCGCCCGAGCGAAAACGGAAGTAGCCGTCGGCATTGTCGGTTTCGAAACCTTGTGTTTTGAGGAGCACCAGATCCTTCACATCAAGCGTCGGGCTGCTTGAAAAAATCAGGGCGCGCTCCAGCACGTTGCGCAACTCGCGGACGTTGCCAGGCCAGTCGTACGCCAGCAGTTTCTCCTCGGCGGCTTCTGTAAAGCCCTCAAACGGCTTGTTGAAGTCGGCGCCAAAGCTCTCGGCAACCTTCTCCGCAATGAGTAGCGTGTCCCTGCCCATCTGCCGGAGCGCCGGCAGCTTGACGGATACGACGTTGATACGGAAGAAGAGATCTTTTCTGAACCTCTTCTCGGCGACGCTCTCTTCGAGGATCGCGTTGGTCGCGCAGAGGATGCGTGTGGACACGCGGATGTCGTCCACCCCGCCAAGGCGGCGGAAGGTGCGGCTTTCGAGAAACGAGAGGAGCTTGGCCTGAAGCGCCAGGCTCATCGTATCGATTTCGTCGAGGAATACCGTGCCGCCGTCGGCGAGTTCGAGAAGGCCGGGCTTGGCTGCGCGGGCATCCGTGAACGCGCCCTTTTCGTAGCCGAACAGCTCGCTTTCGAGAAGGTTGTCCGGCAGCGCGGCGCAGTTGATCTCCATGAACCGCCCGGAATTCCAATCCGAGGCATAGTGGATCGTTTGCGCGATCAGGTTCTTACCTGTACCGGTTTCACCGCGAATAAGGACGATCGTGTTCGGAATATCCTTCAGTGTCTCAATCATTTCCCGCACCTCTTCGATCTCTGCACTCGTACCGATAATCTTCGAGACGGAGTGCTTCTTCTTCCGCTGCGTTTTGATCTCCTTGAGCTCGATCTTGTCCGAATAGAGATCGAGCGCCTTGCCGAGAAGCGCCCGCATCTCCTCCAGGTTGACTGGCTTCTGGAGGTAGTGATACGCCCCAAGCCTCATGGCCTCGACCGCAGTCTGCACAGACGAATGCGCCGTCATGATGATGACGGGAAGGGTGAGGTTGCGGTTGTGGATTTCCTCAATGAGTTGGATGCC
>JADFLK010000071.1 GCA_022564455.1 Bacteroidota bacterium | reverse complement strand
GGTTGACCCAGCTCCGGCTCGCTCGTTTGCATCGGGCGCAGGGCGGCCTCCGTGCGCACCCTGCTGAAGTCGTGCCCGAGGAGTGGCCGACGGTCACCGTGCAGCTCCCGTTGTACAATGAGCGGTTTGTTGTGGAGCGCCTGATCGACGCTGTCGCACAGTTCGACTATCCTGCTGACAAGCTGGAAATCCAAGTGCTGGATGATTCCACGGACGATACGCACCACCTCGCGGCCGCGCGTGTCGCTTATTGGAACGCTCGAGGTGTTCAGATTGAGCATGTCGCGCGAACGGAGCGCGTCGGGTATAAGGCTGGGGCCCTCGCGCACGGCCTGCAAACGGCGAAAGGGGAGTTGATCGCCATCTTCGACGCAGATTTTCTCCCGCTTCCCGATTTCCTGAAGCGAACCGTCTCCGTATTGGCGGCGGATACCGATCTCGGGCTGGTCCAGGCCCGCTGGGGGCACCTCAACGATACGGAGTCGGTGCTGACGCGCGTGCAGGCGGCGTTGCTGGACAGCCACTTTGTGATCGAGCAGGATGTGCGGAACGGCGCGGGGCTGTTCATGAACTTCAACGGGACAGCCGGCGTTTGGCGGCGGGCATGTATTGATGACGCCGGGGGCTGGCAGCACGACACGCTGACCGAGGATCTCGACCTGAGCTATAGGGCGCAGATGCGTGGTTGGAAGTTCAGGTATCTCGCCGATACGGTGGCGCCCGCCGAGCTTCCGCAGACGGTTGCCGTGTGGCGCAAGCAGCAGTTTCGGTGGTCGAAAGGCAGCGTGGAAACCGCCTACAAACTGCTTCCTGCGTTTCTGAAGAGCCCGCTCTCGGTAAGAGTAAAAGTGCAAGGGATGTTTCATCTGGGCGGGTTTTTCGTCTTTCCTGCCATCCTGATCGCCGTGCTCCTCCACGCGCCCCTTCTCGTTGCCCGCGAAATTGGCGTTGGGCCGGGCAATGCATACTTCGCGGCTATGGGCCTGGGCATCCTCGCGTTTATGGGGGTCGTTTTTGCCCACGTATCTGCGCAACGAGCCCTCTACCCCGACTGGAAGAAACGCCTTCGGTACGAGCCGGTCTTTCTCGCCGCTGCTCTGGGCCTGGCCGTCAACAATACCCGCGGGTTGCTAGAGGCTATTGTCGGGCATCGCACGCCGTTCATCCGTACGCCGAAAGCGGGGGAGAAGGGAGGCCATGCGGCTTACGCTCCTAGGCCGGATGCGGTGGTTCTCTGGGTGGAAAGAGGACTTGCCCTCTACAGCCTGGCTGGGCTCGTTGCGCTGGTTGCAACGGGAGCATGGGTCGGGGTGGGTTTCCAGATGATGTTTGTAGGTGGGTTTGGGATGCTTGGTTTCTACGACAACATTCAGAGCAGAGTGGCCGCGGCCCCGCCGGTGCGCACACACCATGTGGTTGCTCTCGCCAAGGAGGTGGTACCGCAGGAGGTCATCCACGTAGAGATCCTTCCGAAAGCAAAAGCTGCGTAGTCCAACGGGCTTTCTGGCAACGGCTCTTCGGCATCCGAATTAGTGGCTGGAGGCACTTTTCAGGCCAACGGGAGAACACTACCTTACGGGAACGTTTCTGGTCCTCATGCCTCTTTCCAAGCCCGTTTCTTTTTCCTCTTCTCCACCCACCTCCGCAGCGCCGGTCGCAGAAATACAGCGATCCGCGCTGCTGCTGGCAGATGGCAAGTCGGCTGAGGCTGTGCGTCGGCTGGAGGCGCTGTCGGCCGCCGTTCCGGCCTACGCGACGAGCCAGGTGCTTCTGGCCAAGGCCTACGAGGCCGAGCAACGCTGGGAGGATGCCCTCGAAGCGTGGCACCGCGCGCACTTTCTTGCGCCCGGAAGTCCACTCATTCAGCGCGAGCGCCGGCGGCTGCTGGAAGCCAAGGCGCGGGCTACGGAGGCCGAATTGCTGCCCGGAGTGCCTTCTGAAGCCCCGGTAGATCGAAGCTCGGAGGAGGTGGATGGAGAAATAGCCGAAGAACCAGGTGAGCAGGACGAGGTAGTGGAGAATGCGATGGTAGAGCCGGTTGAAGTACAGGCGGAGACAATGCCGGATGAGGCGCTGCTGGATGAGGCACAGCCGGATGAGGACCCTCACAAAGTTGCAGAGCCCTCCGACTCCGAAGAACAGCCTGAGACGCTGGCTGAAGAACTGCCCGAAGCCATTCCGGAGGTGTTCGTGGACGACTCGACACCCGTCTCGGACGCACTGGGAGCGGAAACCGCCGAGCCCATGGCCGCCGAACCCATCGTCCGCGTGCCGGACGGAGAAGCCGGCTGGCGGAAGCCTTCAGGCGAGATCCGAGGCGAAGCCGACGCGGAGAGCGCTGATACCGGCTGGGCGGTCGTTTCGGAGACGGAAACGGAGCGGACTGAAAGGGTCGTCATAGAAGCGCAAATAGCCGCGCCGATAGACGAGCCGTCGCTGGATGTCCGTACGGAAACCGAGTACATCAAAGATGCACCTGTCGTTGGTGCAGATGCTGCCGTGGCGGATGATCTGGATTCCCTGATCCGGGAGCTTGAGGATGCTCCGCGCATCCGCCCCGACCCAGACTTTGTTGGCGAAGACGATAATGGGGGATTCGACGATGAGATTGCCGACGACATGGTCTCCGAAACCCTTGCTCGCATCTACGTTGCACAAGGACAGTTTGGTGAGGCGGCGAGCGTTTACGAGAAATTGGCCGAACAACATCCCGAACAGGCCAGGGTGTTTCGCAAAAAAGCTGCCGATGTACGTGCCCGCGTAGGCGGCGATTGATGCATCCGGTTCGCACGTCGGAAGATTTGGTGAGCCGGGATCGGAGCGTTGGAGCGCGAGTACCGCTTGCTCATTTCAGGATGCTGCATGATTCCCCCTTCCGAATCCTTCACCCCCATCAGCCAAGACGGTGAATTTGGGCTGATCGGCCGGCTTCGGACCGTGCTCGGCGCAGAGGTTCCCGAAGCGCTGGTTCAGGGGATCGGGGACGATGCGGCCGTGTACCGCGTGGGCGAGGGGCGTGTGCATGTGGTTACGACGGATGCGCTGGTGGAGGGCGTCCACTTCGACCGGACGTTCGTGCCGATGCGCCACCTCGGCTGGAAGGCCATCGCCACCAATGTCAGCGATATCGTAGCCATGAACGCTGAGCCGCGCTACGCCACGGTTGCCCTCGCGCTGCCAAATAACATCTCCGTGGAACAACTGGAGATGCTCTACACAGGTATGACGGAGGCCTGCGGCCGGTACGATCTCACCATCGTTGGTGGCGACGTGACGGCAGCCTCCAAACTGATGATCTCAATTACGGTCATCGGAGAGGCGGCGGAGAACGACATTGTCTACCGAAAGGGCGCGCAGTCTGGAGATCTCCTCTGTGTAACCGGCGATCTTGGTGCGGCGGCGGCTGGCCTCAAGGTGCTCCTCGCCGGCAAGACGGACTACGATCCAAGTGGCGACGGCGCGGAAACCTCCCAGCCGAATCTGGCTGAGTTTGCCTACGTCGTCGAGCGGCACCTTTACCCGCAGGCGCGGCTGGACCGGATCAAGAACTGGCGCGAGGCGGGAGTCAGGCCGAGCGCTATGATCGACCTCTCCGATGGCCTCGGCGGCGACGTGCACCACCTTTGCAACGCTTCCGGAGTTGGGGCCGTCGTTGAAGCCGGGCTCCTCCCTATTCACGTGCAGACCTTTAAAGCGGCTGAGCGATACGACGCGGATCCGCTCTCGCTGGCCCTCTATGGCGGCGAGGATTACGAGTTACTGTTCGCGGTCTCAGAAGCCGACAGGCAGAAGCTCGGGGAGGACTCCTACGCTGTAATTGGACAGGTAGTGGATGCCTCCGAGGGTATCACCCTCCGCGATACCGAAGGCAACGTGACGCCGTTGGAGGCGGGTGGGTTCGAGCACTTCTAGGGTTAATTGACAGCCGATCGCAGACCGAGGAAGGCATAAGGAACACCAAGCATTTCGCTGTCTGTAGTCTGCCGCCCTCCCCAATTCCCTGAAACTTCGACGCCTCGCCGAGGGGCGTTCACCCCGGCCTTACGCGCGCGCGTATATCTTTGCGCCCCGCTGACGGCGGCTATCACGAATATGTGGTTTTAAGCCTTCGTGGCCCATTTCTCCGAACGTTTTACAATGCTTTCCTGAACATGGAAACATCTAGCACAGACGGCAAAGTGCTGCAGGTGATCGGTCCCGTTGTGGACGTTGAGTTCCCCGGCGGCAGTGTCCCCCAAATCCTGCACGCTCTCGAGATCGACCGCGGCGACCTCGGTACGCTCGTTCTCGAAGTGCAGCAGCACCTCGGCGAGAACCGTGTACGTACTATCGCTATGGACACCTCAGATGGCCTCACGCGAGGTACGGTCGTTATCGACACAGGCCAGGCCATCGCCATGCCGATCGGCCCCGAGATCCGTGGCCGGCTTTTTAACGTGGTGGGCAAGGCTATCGACGGACTGCCGCAGCCGAAGGCCGAGGGCTACCGCCCCATCCACGCAGACCCACCTGGCTACGACGAGCTGGCCACGGACATTGAGATGTTCGAGACCGGCATCAAGGTTATCGACCTGATTCAGCCCTACGCGCGTGGTGGCAAGATTGGTCTCTTCGGTGGGGCGGGCGTCGGCAAGACGGTCCTCATCATGGAACTCATCAACAACATCGCCAAGGCGCATGAGGGGCTCTCCGTTTTCGCAGGCGTTGGTGAGCGGACGCGCGAAGGCAACGACCTCCTCCGCGAAATGCTCGAGTCGAAGGTGGTTGACTACGGCGACGAGTTCCTCCGCGCTATGGAGGAAGGCGATTGGGATCTCAGCAAAGTTGATATGGACGCGGTGAAAGAGTCGAATATCACGCTCGTGTTCGGGCAGATGAACGAGCCGCCCGGCGCTCGCGCCCGCGTGGCCCTCTCCGGCCTCACCGTTGCCGAGTACTTCCGCGACCTCGGCGGTGGCGACGTGCTTTTCTTCATGGATAACGTTTTCCGCTTTACGCAGGCGGGCTCCGAGGTGTCGGCCCTACTCGGCCGCATGCCTTCCGCCGTGGGCTACCAGCCTACCCTGGCCACGGAAATGGGCATGATGCAGGAACGTATCACTTCGACAAAAAAAGGCGCCATCACGTCCGTGCAGGCCGTGTATGTGCCGGCGGATGACCTCACGGACCCGGCTCCGGCTACGACCTTCGCCCACCTCGACGCCACCACAGTACTCTCTCGTCAGATCGCATCGCTTGGTATTTACCCGGCCATCGACCCGCTCGATTCAACGTCCCGAATTCTTACGGCCGATGTCGTGGGCGAGGAACATTATAAGGTGACACAGGACGTGAAGGAGTTACTTCAGCGCAACAAGGAGTTGCAAGACATCATCGCAATCCTGGGCATAGACGAGCTTTCCGACGAGGATAAGCAGGTGGTGAACCGCGCCCGCCGTGCGCAGCGTTTCATGAGCCAGCCGTTCTTCGTGGCCGAGCAGTTCACCGGCACGCCCGGCAAGTACGTGAAGGTAGACGAGACCATTCGCGGCTTCAAGATGATCCTCGAAGGCGAACTCGATCATTTGCCGGAAGCTGCCTTCCTCTACAAGGGCGCCATCGAAGAAGTGATCGAGGCCGGCGAAAAGATACTGGCGGAGGTCTAGGGGTTTTCGATTTCGAATGTCGTGACCTGACCTTCGTTTCTCCCAAATCCGATATCCGATATCGAATATGTCTGAAAACCTGCTTGTTGAGATCGTTTCACCGGACGGCGCTGCTTTTCGCGGCGAGGCCGTCAGCTTCCGCGCACCAGGCGTGCAGGGCGGATTTGAGATCCTCCGCAACCACGCACCGATGGTGGCAGCTACTGGCGTCGGGCCCATTTACGTAACCTTGCCGAATGGAAACGTGGCCACGTTTGCCTCCAGCGGCGGGTTTGTGGAAGTGCTCGACAACCATGTGATTATGCTCGCGGAGACTGCCGAGCCCGCGTCCGACATCGACGTGGATCGTGCGCAACGTGCTGAGGAACGCGCGAAGGAGCGCCTGGACGCGAGCCAATCGCCCGAAGAGCGCGCGGAGGCCAAGGCCGAATTGGAGAAGGCCCGCAACCGATTGCGCGCGGGCATGGGCAAGGTCTGATACTGACCGTTCCGACTATCACCCCAGAGCCCTCGGCGTTATTGCGTCGGGGGCTTTGTGGTGGATGGATAGTTCGTATTCCGTATTGCGTATTGGCTGCGTGATGGCTTCCTTACGCATTACGAATCACGTATTACGAATTACGCAGCAGGCACCCGTGCTCATCTCTGACCTCCCAACGCCCACGTTACTCATCGGCCGTAACCGGTTGGAGGCGAATATCGAAGCCGTTCAGGCACGCGCGGATCGGGAAGGCGTTGCGCTGCGCCCTCACATCAAAACTCACAAGTGCCCGGATCTGGCGCGGCTGCAGAAGACGGCCGGAGCGAAGGGATTAACCGTTGCGACGCTCCCTGAGGCCGAGGCGTTCGCAGCTACCGGTTTCGATGATCTGGTGATTGCAAAGGAGGTGGTCGATGCGATCTCGTTCGGAAGGATTGCGAAATTGATGGAGCAAGGCGTCCGCATGGCGTTCTGCGTGGACACCATCGCGGGTGCGGAGGCAGCCTCGGTGTTCTTTTCAGAAAGAGAGATGACGGCGGATGTGCTTGTCGAGGTAGACGTAGGCCACGGGCGGTGCGGCATCGGTTGGGACGATCCGAATGCGGTGGAGTTTGTTCGCCGCGTACGCGGCCTGTCGGGATTGCACGTCTGCGGCCTCCTGACGCATGCGGGCCACGGCTATCGGGGACCTTCGGAGGGCGAGACGAAAGACGATGCGCTGAACAGGGTGATGGCGGAGGAACGAGACCGGCTGCTGAATCTCGCGGACCGCCTCGGCGCTGCCGGCCTGCTCGACCCGGCTGAGGCCGTCATCTCGCTGGGCTCCACGCCCACGTTCAGCCGGTTTGAGAATGCCGAGCACAATGGATTCCGCATCACCGAAGTCCGCCCCGGCAATAACGTTTTCCACGACGCCATTCAGGTCGCTCTCGGCGTCTGCGAGCTGACGGATTGCGCCCTCACCGTTCAGGCGACTGTGATCTCCATCCACCGGGGCAACGGGACGGACCGCGTCTACGTGAACGCCGGAAAGAAAACCCTGACGACAGACAAGGGGTATGGACTCGAGGATTACGGCGTCATCCTCCACAGTCCGCGCACGATGAAACGGATGCCGCACGCTCGGCTGGCCTCCCTCAGCGAAGAACACGGCTGGATCGAAATCCCCGGCGGCGCCCCGTTCGATGTAGGCGACCGCGTTCGGATTGTGCCAAACCACGCGTGCGTTGCAGTGGCTACGCAAACGAAACTGTACGTGGTGGATGGGGATGAGGTGGAGGAGGAATGGGAGGTGGTGGCACGGTAAGTAACTGGTGGGCTGTGTTACTCGCTTCGATCTCAAATTAGAACGACGAATGGCTTACGATTTCGAGCGCACAATTGACGACGTGGCAGAAGTGCTCCGCAGCGCCAAGGAGCGCGAGGGAGCTGTGATCCTGCTTGGATCGGGTTGCTCGAAAACAGCAGGGATCCCGCTTGCGGACGATTTCTGCAAGATCATCAAGGAGCGCTACCCACTCGACTACAAAAGGGCAAAACGCCACCGAAAAACCAGTTACCAACACCTCATGGCAGAGATATCGGCGGGCGAGCGCCGCGATCTCCTTGCGGAGTATATCGACAACGCCAAATTAAACTGGGCGCACATTGCACTTGCAGAGCTTGTCAAGGAGGGGTACATCGCGCGCGTGCTCACCCCCAACTTTGACCCGCTCGTGGTACAGGCGTGCGCGCTCCTCAACGTGTTTCCAGCCATCTACGACTTCGCTGCGTCGCAGACGTTCAAGCCCGATTTCGTTCCAACGCCTGCGGTCTACTACCTGCACGGACAGCGGTCGGGCTTTCGCCTCCTCAACACGGAGAGTGAGTGCAGAGATCACGCAGAACAGCTTCGGCCAGTTTTTGAGGAAGCGGGCGCGAAGCGTCCGTGGATCGTGCTCGGCTACAGTGGCGAGAACGATCCCGTGTTCGATCACCTCCTCTCAGGCGAGACGTTCGACTACCGACTCTATTGGATCGGATACCGTAGCGACGAACCTGCGCAACATCTCACCGAACACCTGCTGAAGGAGGACCGTCAGGCATTCTACGTGCAGGGCTTCGACTCCGACAGCTTTCTGGTGCAGCTTGCCGACCGGCTAGGCTGCTTTCCGCCCGACCTGGTGAGCAGACCGTTCACACACCTGAGCAGCACGTTCGATCTTATCGGCGCGTACGAACACCAGGACCGTGATGGGAATCCAGTGGATCTGCTTGGCCAGGCGCGGACGCTCGTTAAATCGGCGATAGAGACACTGGAGGGCAGATCGGATTCACCGGAAGCCATCCTGGAGGACTTGCTCACCAGCGTGCGCGCTCGCTACATCAGCGGTGACTATGAGGAGGCGGTGCACATTGCGGAAAGCGCGCCGACGACGTCAGCCGAGCTTGACGACCTTCTCAGCTGGATTCATAACGACTGGGGTGTTGCGCTGAAGGCGCAGGCTCTACGCAAGGAGGGCCAGGAGTCCGACGACCTGTTTGCCGCGTCGTTCGAGAAGTATGCGCGGACGGTAGCG
>JADFLK010000070.1 GCA_022564455.1 Bacteroidota bacterium | reverse complement strand
GAGCCACCCCGCTTTTCCCGATTCCGCTGGGACCGGTAAGAAGCAGACCGATTCCGTACACGTCCACGAGCGACCCATGCAGGGTAAGCTGGAGGGCAAACTGGTCCTCCAGAAAATCCCGCATCTGATACATGAATGCGGTCGTAGCCACGGGCGTGCGAAACACGGGGACACTGTGCTCTTCCGCCGCCTTCAGAAGCGGCTCGGGCAGCGTGTTGTTATCCGTGAGGACGATGCACGGCAGATCGTACTCGAGCAATTTCGCAAAGGCGCTTTGCCGGTCTTCCTTGCTCATTTGCATCAGAAACCGGCTCTCGGTGTTGCCCAGAATCTGCACACGTTCGTAGGTGAACAACTCCGTATAGCCTGCCAATGCAATGCCTGGCCTATGCAGGTTTACATCGGTGACAAGCCGCTCTTCCGTGTCGGCAGCGTTGCACTGCTCCATGTCGACGCCCACTCGCGTGCACATCTGCTCGATGGCGTAAGCGACGGTAATCGACTCTTTCTTGAAGGGTTCACGCTTGCGCATTACGGAACTTCTACCTTTTCAAGCACGCGGGCTACGAGATCCTCGGACGTGACCTCCTCGGCCTCGGCTTCGTACGTTACCGTGAGCCGATGGCGGAGCACATCGAGGGCGAGGGCGCGGATATCTTCCGGGGTGACGTAGGCCCGGCCATCGAGGAAAGCATGGGCGCGCGCTGCCAGATTCAGGTAAATGGTTGCGCGGGGGCTGGCGCCATACGCCAGCAGGCCGATCAGTTCGCGCAGACCGAAGCGTTCGGGCTCGCGTGTGGCAAGCACCAGATCCACGATGTAGCCCTCCACGCGTTCGTCAACGTACAGGTTGTTGAGCTCGGCGCGGGCGGCGAGGATTTGCTCTGGACCGACGACGGGGCTCACGGCCTCGGCCTTCCCGGTTTTCGCCATCCGCTGCATGATGACCATCTCTTCGTCGCGCGTCGGGTAGCCAACAGTCACCTTCAGCATAAATCGA
This sequence comes from Bacteroidota bacterium, assembly GCA_022564455.1. The sequence goes on along the minus strand of JADFLK010000070.1, from coordinate 7,708 downwards.
TCTATCTGCGCCTCCGGAAGCGGGTACGTGCCCTCCTGGTCGATAGGGTTCTGTGTGGCCAGAACCAGGAAGGGCTCCGGCAACGGATACGTGGTATCGCCGATGGTTACCTGCTGCTCCTGCATGGCCTCCAGCAGTGCGCTTTGCACTTTGGCCGGCGCACGGTTGATCTCGTCGGCCAGGATGATGTTGGCAAAGATGGGGCCTTTCTTGACGGCAAACCGGGCCTCCGCCTGATGGTATATGAGCGTCCCGATGAGATCGGCCGGGAGGAGATCCGGTGTGAACTGGATGCGCTGAAAATCCGCACGGACGGATTGCGCCAAGGTGGAAACGGCCAGGGTCTTGGCCAGACCCGGCACTCCTTCCAGCAAAACGTGGCCACCTGCAATCAACCCCACGAGCAGCCGCTCAATCATCTGCTGCTGCCCCACCACCACGCGGCCTATCTCCTCCAGCAACGGCCGGACAAACTGGCTCTGAACCGCAACCCGCTCGGTGACGGCCGCCAGGTCAAAAGCGGGGCGGGGCGCGGATTCAGGTTGGAGCAACTGGGTAGGCGGCATCGTGGCCGATTAATGGGCGGGAGATTTCACGCTCACGATGATACGCACAGCGGCTGTGCTTATTGCCTGTGTTTGAACCGGCGGTGTGGCTCCTCTCCTCGCACTCCACTCAGGAGGCTGTTGCGCACCGTATTTAGACCAGGACATCGCCAATCGACAAGGAGTATCCATTCAAGAAGTCGGCGGCATTCATGCGGCGTTTTCCGCCTCGCTGGAGTTCGAGTAGATCTACGGCGCCCTCCCCGCACGCCACGACAATACGATCAGCCGCTTGGAGAATGGCGCCCGGCGGCGCGTTTGCAAGCGCATCGTTGAGCACGACGGAACGAAACAGCTTGAGCGATTCGCCCTCATGCGTTGTCCACGCGGCCGGATAGGGGGAAAGCGCTCGAATGTGGTTGTGGACCTGCTTCGACGGCAGGCTCCAATCCACCTGCATATCATCCTTGAAAATCTTGGGCGCCGCACTCGCAAGCGCATCGTTCTGTGGGGTTGAATCCGCCGTCCCAGCTTCGATCCTCCGAACGGTCTCCACCACAGCTTTTGCTCCGAGTTCAGCCAACCGGCCGTGCAGGTCGCCGCCGGTTTCATTTGGCCCTACTTCTATCTGCTCCTGCAAAATCAAATCGCCGGTATCGACTTTGGGCTTGAGAAAGAAGGTGGTCACTCCCGTCTTCTTGACCCCGGCCATCAGCGCCCGCTGGATGGGCGCGGCGCCACGAAATGCCGGCAGCAACGACGCGTGCAGGTTGAAAGCGCCTTTCTTCGCAAGCGTGTAGACCTCAGGCGGCAGAATTCGGAACGCCACCACCACGATCACATCGACCTCCAGGCCTTCGAGTTCTTCGGCAAAAGCCTCATCCCGTAGCGACTCCGGCTCAAGGACGGGGATCCCCTCCGATTCCGCAACTTGTTTCACGGCCGACGGGCGCAGCGACTGCCCACGGCCGCTCTTTCGATCCGGCGCTGTAACCACACCAATCGGGGAATAGCCGGCCTCAATCAACGCCCTCAGTGGCGGCACGGCGAAATCTGGCGTGCCCATGTAAACGATGCGAAGCGGAGGATCGGGCAAGGTGATATTCGGTAACTGAGGCCAAAAGCTACGCCCCGCGCAGGAGACCGCGCGGGGCGTAGGCAGAAGAGCTGCTATCTCAGGGAGTCTGTCGGACTCAGGATGATTCTACTGCGACAGACTCCTAGGAGGCTGTCTGACTAAGAGGATTGTAGCGAGGCAAGTGAGGAATCGAGTACATTTATTCGATCTCTTGAGGCGCATAGTGGGGCTACGTAACGAAAAAGATCGGAGAAATGGGCCGATTTATCGCCGCCGCAGTAAATCCGTCCTTAGTCAGACAGGCTCCTAGCGCCACCCCTATTCCGCCGCCTCGTCCCAATTCCTATAGCCTCCAACACGGCCTCCACAATCTTCTCTTCCTCAACCGTATCAACATTTTCGCCATGCTTGAAGAGGTGCGTTCGGCCGCGGAAACCTGTCCGGCATGGCAGGTGAGCACGATCACCTACCCGTGCGCGCTCACTCGAGGAGCACCACCCGCCTCGTCTCTCTGAACGCCCCCGCTTGCAGCCGGTAGGTGTAGACGCCCGCCGGAAGCCCCGCCGCCACGAACGCCACCTCGTGCTCGCCCGCCGCCTGCGGCGCATCCACCAGCGTGCGCACCAGCCGCCCCAGCACGTCGTAGACCTCCAGGCGGACGTGCACCGCTTCCGGCAGCCTGTACCTGATGGTCGTGGAACCCAGGAACGGGTTCGGCCGGCTCTGCCCCAGCGCGTACCCCGCCGGCTGCGCATCGGGCTCCTCGGCCGGCGTCAGCGGCTGCGAAAGCTTCAGCGTCAGGTAGTCGTAGCTCGATCCAGGGCACTCTGCTCCCGCATTCTGCCCCGCGACGTAGACGTTTCCTGCTGCGTCTACAGCGATGTCATTCGCCGCATTCGTTGTGTTTGACCCGACGCCGGGATATCGGTATTCCCACTCGCGCTCCCCCTCGGGTGTGTACTTGAGCACGACCAATTCCGCCAGGGTCCCGTCGGTCACCGAGGTCACGTAGACGTTGCCCGACGTGTCTGCCGCGAGCCGGGGCGGGTTCGTGGCGAAGATCGCCGTGTGGGCGTACATCCGCGACCACAACAGATTCCCGCCGAGGTCGTACTTCAGCAGCGTGTCGCCGCCGCCGCCCCGGGCCGCCCCGTAGAGGTAGCCGTGGTCGTAGAGCAGGTCGTAGCACGCAGCGCCGGCGGGGCCGCTCTCGGGGTAGCGCCGCTCCCAGAGCGTCTCGCCCTCGGGGCTGTACTTGATCGTCAGGCACTGGGTGCGGTCGTCGGCGTCGTCGCTCCACCCCGAAACGTACACGTTGTCGTCGTCGTCCACGGCGACGGCGAACGCGTGGTCACTCGGCACGTCCTGGGCGGGGCCGTTGTAGTGCCGGGCCCAGAGCAGCGCGCCGCCGGGGTCGTACTTGAGCGTGGTGTAGTTCCACTGCGTGCCGTCGCCCGGCGCCGTCAGCCCCCAACTCTCCCCCGCAATCAGGACGTTGCCTTCGGAGTCCAGCGCGAGGTCGAGCCCCCGGTCCTGGTCGTTGGCAGGGCCGTTGTAGGTGGTTCCCCATAGCAGCTCACCGTCGGAATCGTACCGCAGCACCATGACATCCGGTCCAAAGTTCTCGCCGACCACGAACACGTTCGAAGCGGAGTCCAGAACCATCTGATACCCGCCCGAGAACTGGCCGAACCGCTTATTCCATAGCTCCTCGCCGTCCCCACTGTACTTGATCGTTGCGGCGACCGAGGTCCCGGTGACGAATACGTTCCCCGCGTCGTCCACAGCAACGTCCCTTGCCACATCGGTCCCGTTCTCGGGGCCATTGTACCGGCGCACCCAGAGCGTGTCGCCGTCCGCGTCGTACTTGATCGTGGCGTAGTCGGGGTTCGAATTGTCCCCCCTGCTTGCGCCCGTCACATACACGTGGCCTGCGGTGTCGACGGCAACCGCAAAGGCTGTGTCCAGGTCATTCTTCGGCCCATCATAACAGCTCGCCCACTCCAGGACCTGCGCCCGCGGCGGGAACCCGAGGAGTGCAGTGACGGCCAGCGCCACCAGCACGTTCACTTTCACATGCATGGCGAACCCCTTCTTGCCTAAGGCCTCTTGACCTGGACGATCTTCGCCACCGAGGGGATCATGGTCTGCCCGGAGAGGCTGTCGGTCTTGGACCTCAGCACGAACAGCATGTACATCCCCGGCGGCGCGATGTCCGCGTTGGCCGGCGCCTGGACGCGCCAGCCGTTCGTCGCATTGGTCTCCCTGAAGTCGAGGCCTACGGAGCGCTGGTCCATGTTCGTCGCGTGCGTCGCGGCGCGAATCACACATGAGACGAACTGCGGCGTCGGCCGTTCCCTGGCATTCTAAGAGGCTACATGCGGGTTCGTTCATCCCAGATAGGGATAAGCAACTGGTAGTCGCCCATGCCGGTGTCGTCCACAAAGTAGAATTGCCGGCCGTGGCGGTTGTAATACCAGATTTCGTAAGGCTTGGTGCCGTAGTTAAACGGATGACTGTCAACCATGTCGGGCTCGCCGAAGCGGATGTAAACCTCACCCCTGTCCGTATCCCAGCCCGAGTCCCTAAGGCGGCTGTACTGCTCGTTCGCATAAGAGACGCGGTAGTAGTACTCCTCCATCCGTTCGTTACGTAGCGTTCCGGGCGTGGGGTCGCGGCGCTCCCAGAAAGCCCGGAAGAGGCGAAGTTTCTCCTCCTGCGTCTCTGCACGGCGCATGGCACGCACATCGCCATCGCGGGCGATATAGCGGAGTTGGGAAATGGCCTCGCCAAGGTTCCTGATCTGGCCTTCCAGCCCCATCCATCGAACGGCAAACTCCTTGGTGGCCTCCGCTACAAGCGTACCGTTAGCTGTTTCGAGGCGGATACTCAGCATGTAGTCGCCCACGCGAAAAGGCTCGGTATCGATGCGAAGCGTGGCGGGGTTCTTCCCGGCCCTCACCCGAAGCTGCTCGGTAAGCACAAGCGGCGTACCGAGGTCTTCCTGCGCACTGTCCGACAATCCGAGGAGGGCACTGAACGACGGGCGCTCGGCGACGCGGTTCTGCTCCGTTGCGACATAGGTCACGCGGAGGTCCGTCGGCTGCTGAGCGTAGATATCGTAGTAGACGGTAAAGTGGTCCTGGTCCGTACGAATGATGCCGCCCACATTGGGGTAGAGTCGGCGGCGGCTGCTATCGTAGCGGTCGAGCAGCAACGGATCGCTCATCGACACACCGCGGTCGAAGCGGCTGACGACAAGGGCCATTTCGCGGACAAACGAGCGGCGGCTGGCGCCGTCTTCCACCTGAACTTCGACGGCGTAGCGGCCAGGGTCCACGCTCAGCGACTGTGTGGTCCGGTCAATCGTTTCCGCTTGGGTCTCGTTGTAGGTAGCCACGTTGACGTCGCGCTCCCACGTGCGGTTGCTGACAAGGCCCAACTGCCGCCCACGCTCGTCTACGCGGAAGATCTCCACCGTAACCGTGTACTTGGCCTCGAAACCTCCCGAAACCGAGCGGAAGCGGAGGTTTGAGTAAGGGATGGCCGTATAGATGTCCATCTGCGACGAACCATCGGCACTTCGCTGGCTAATCACGTCGAGGTCGAACTCGGGCTGGTAGGCAACCTGCGCCTGCACCCCCGAAATCAAACCGATCAGACCAAGAAGGGTAAGGAACCTGCACGCAGCCATCACGTGGCGCAGTGGGTGGACAACTGGATTCCTTGTGTTTGGGTAGCGGACTCGCATACGCCCGAGAAACAATGTGGATAAGGAAGATGAAACGTTCCTGGTGTGCTTGTGTGTTCCGACTTTGCTCGGAACGACAGCCTAATATGGAGAACGGGCGCCAAAATCGCCAACCCTTCTCTGCGAACCGCGTTGGCACTCCGCTGAACCGCCGAATCCGGGGCGCGAGCGGTAGTTACGTGCGACAGTTGCGGATAAGATCAGTTGAACAGGGCTTGAACGAAGGCGGAGCGGTCGAAGACCTGGAGGTCATCAATCCCCTCGCCGACACCGATATATTTTACGGGAATTCGGAACTCGTTGGAAATGCCAATTACAATGCCCCCCTTTGCGGTGCCGTCGAGCTTGGTGAGAACGAGCCCGGTCACGTCTACATGCTCGGTGAAGACCTCGGCCTGACGCAGCGCGTTCTGGCCCGTGGAGGCGTCGAGGACCAGCAGTACTTCGTGGGGCGCGCCGTCTATCTGGCGGTCCATCACCCGCTTCACCTTTGCCAGTTCCTCCATCAAACCGACCTGTGTATGGAGGCGGCCGGCGGTATCAATGAGCACCACGTCGGCGTTGCGCGATTTGGCGGCGGCTAGCGTGTCGAAGGCCACCGCGGCGGGGTCGGCGCCGTGATACTGCTTGATGAGTTCAGCGCCCGAGCGCTCCGCCCAGATTTCCAGTTGTTCGATGGCGGCCGCACGAAACGTATCGGCGGCGCCCATCACAACCGTCTTCCCGGCGACCCGGTATCGGTGCGCAATTTTGCCGATGGAGGTTGTTTTGCCAACACCGTTGACCCCAACAACCATAATGACGTGCGGGTGGTTGGGCAGCGGTGCGTCGAAATCGGCCGGGCGCTCTGCACTACTGGAGAGCAGCAGTTCGGCGATTTCGCTACGGATGATGGCATTGAGTTCCTTCGTGGAGACGTACTTGTCGCGCTGAACCCGCTCCTCAATTTTTCCAATGATGTCCAGGGTGGTCTTCACGCCCACGTCGCTGGTAACGAGCACTTCCTCCAGATTATCGAGCACCTCCTCATCCACCTGGTCCTTGCCGGCAACAGCCCGGCTCAGCTTCCCAAAAAAACTGGACCGCGTCTTTTCCAGGCCCGCTTCGAGGCGTTCCTGCGTACTCTCCTGTTGTTTGTCCTTGCGGCCAAGACCGAATAACGCCATAAGTCTGAATCGATTTCAGGGGTGAATTAATTCGAGGGGATTGAGGTTAAGCGCGCAATTTTCAACTGGCCTACGATCCGACTCGCCGGGAAACGGAAAGCACGTTGCCTTCTTCGTCGAGTTCGACAGCCGAGCCCACACGCATGATTGCCCTGAAGCGGAGGGTGTATTCCACGATGGAGTACAGCATGATGGCGGCTGTAGCCCACACGCAGGCTTCCATCACCTGTGCACCGGCGCCGACCAGGGCCGCAACAACCGTAAGCGCCAGTGCGCTAACGGCGATCTTGCCCGACCAAAGGCTCGTAGTAAACTGCCCGAGGCGGCGTGTTTGCAGCAGCCCACCGATGGTAAGAATGATGTCCCGCGAGACGGCGAGGAGCACGAACCACAGAGCCAGGTTGGGCTCGGCCGGGCGCGTGAGCAACGCGATGGTTACGGACGCAGCCGCAATCTTGTCCGCCGTGGCATCCAGCACCTTGCCCCATTCCGAGACGGTGTGGCTCCACCGGGCTACGCGCCCGTCGAAAAAGTCGGTGGCGATAGCCAGCCCTATCAGCCCAAACATCGGCCCGATGGGACCGTCTTTGTAAATCAGCCACGTGATGGGCGCCACAAGCAGAATCCGGACGAAGCTGAGTGCGTTGGCGACCGTCCAGAACTGCCCCATATCGGGGAATGATGGGCGATCTGGTATGGGCGAGGGTGTCTGCATCTTTCGCTTCGGGTCGGTTGAAGTTAGACCAGAGGAAAAGGCGAATAGGTAAAGCGTGAATGGAGATCGGGCGGCTAGATTGTTTACCTGAGCCAAATCCTCGCCCCGTGTACCTCACCCTTTTCACCGCTGCTCTCACTATCCAGCTTGCCTACTGGATTGTGCTCGGCATCGGGTTTTCCAAAGTCCGCAAGAGCCAGCCTCAGGAAACCGGTGGATCGCCGGAGGATCTGCCGATCTCTGTGATCGTCGCCGCGCGAAATGAGGAGCAGCGCCTACCCACTCTTCTCGATGCGTTGGAAGCACAAACACACGCCTCCTTTGAGGTCGTCATCGCTGACGATGGCTCGACGGACGGAACGGCTGAACTCATCGAGGCGCGTGCAGCTTTGTGGAAAGAGCGTGGAGGTACCAGGCTCCGATGCATCCGCGTGCAGGACGGGGAGGCCGGAA
>JADFLK010000429.1 GCA_022564455.1 Bacteroidota bacterium | reverse complement strand
TGCGGGATCTGCCCAAGATGGAGGCGCTCACGGCGGCTGTCATCGGGCAGGCAACGCGGCCGGTGACCGTCAAGACGCGCCTCGGGTGGAACGAGGAATCCATCCACATTCTCGACGTGGCGCGGATGATGGAGGACGTGGGCGTGCAGGCGCTGGCCGTCCATGCGCGGACGCGCGCGCAGATGTACCGCGGCGAAGCCCGCTGGCCGTGGCTTCGGCGCATCAAGGAGGAAGGGGTCCGCGACATCCCGCTCATCGGCAACGGCGATGCCACCACGCCCGAAAAGATCAAAGCCATGTTCGATGAAACGGGCGTGGATGGCGTGATGGTCGGGCGCGGAGCGATCGGCAACCCGTGGGTCTTCCGCGATGCGAAAGCTTTTTTGGAGACGGGCGAGATTCCACCACCACCCTCCTGGGAGGAGCGTATCAGCGTCGTGGCCGAGCATCTGACCCTCAAGTGTGCGTGGCTCGGCGAGCGTACGGGTGTCCTCGAAATGCGCCGGATGTACGGCGGCTACTTTAAGGGGCACCGAGGTGCGAGCCGCCTCCGCATGGCGCTGATGGACCACAAGGAGAAGGACGCCGTGCTGGAAGTGATGCTCAACTGGCACGAAGACGAGCCTGATGTGCAGATCTCTGTGGCGCGGGACTTCAAACCCGTGGCAATCAAGTCCATCAAGGCCAGGTTGCCGAGGCCGGCACGGATGCCTGCGGGACGCGCCGCGTAGGGCCAAGGGTAATATCCGTCGTCGTCGTGTGTCTGTTAGGGGAAACCGTTTCCCCGATGCCTGAAAAACGTGTCCGTCGCTGATTCATGCGACTGCCCGATTTCAACTACGTGCGTGTGGAGTTCAGCTACACCTCAACTAAAGTGTCGAACGACATCGCCGAGGGTGAGGAAGCGGCCCAGGAGGCGGTCGGGGATTTCATCCACCGCTACGCCTTCTTGAAGAATACCTGTATGTTCAAGTGATTCAAAAAGCTCTACGGCTGCCGTTGTTTTCATAACACGAGCCTCCCACTCGTGGTCCCAAGTAGGCGGCTGAAAAAACGTTTTGCCCAGAACGCGCTGCCCAATCTTCTTTGCAAGGCGGTGCATTTTATTTACTGAGTATCGGCCTACATCTAATGCAAATAGTAGCGGTTCTGATGACGCCGTTGTTTGCTCGGTAGTGAGCAGGCGGGCGACTTTCGGGTTGGCCGCCGTAATGTGACGGCGATGATACCGAAGGAATACGCGCTGAAGGCGAGGTAGTGTGTAGCCGATTCGGAGCGCGTCCGGCTCAGCAAACGGGGCATACACGGCGTGATATAGCGATCCGATGCGGGACAGAATGGCTCCGGCGCGTTGCCGAGTAACGAACTCGTGGTAGATTATATCGTAGGTCTCGGTGTTGCGAGAGCGAGTCAGCGAGCGCATTCGCTCCAGCATGCGAGCACGAAGCGACCGGCCGGCTTCGGCAAATGGTTCTTGCAGTAATTCATGCGGAAAGACAAGAGGAGAAAGCCGCAAATCATAAAGGCGTGCAACATTTGATTTTTTTCGCCAGAGGCGAGGGAAATCCTGATACCACCATTCGTCTCGAAAAAGAGGAGCCCCGATGCCGCCTACGACCAACGAGATGCCGCGTCGGGCACGGTCGGCCTGGTACTGGGCAATAATATGGCTGCCTAGGGTGTCCATCAGCCCGTCCGCGACACGAAATGCATCATCCAGATCCACATGCATCGGGTTGGGTGTATTCAGATGCAGCGGCAAATAAAGATGGTCTGCGACGTTGCTGGCGAGAATTGACTCGGTCGTATCGGGAGGGCCTGACAGGGCAACTTCAAAGGGGAAATCGATTCGGCGCAGATGGGTAGCCAGGAAACGGGTGTCCAATCCGCCGGTGAGATCGAGGCTGACACGTACGTTTCGGCAAGCGTAGGCGAAGGATTCCAGTAGTTTCGGAAGAGAGATGCGTTGTGCTGCGCTGTCGCCTAGTCCGGGTACCGCCGCCTGTTCAATTCTCAAGTTGTCGCCATCCAGTACAACGATTTCACCGACTCCTAGCTTCCGGATGGAAGGGGTTAGTGTGTGCTCCCCGTAAAGAATCCCAAATTGGAGGAACTCGACCACACTGTTCGGATCAAGATCGGGCAGGGAAAGGTTGGCGCGATCGAGGAGCTCGCGGTAGGATGTC
>JADFLK010000069.1 GCA_022564455.1 Bacteroidota bacterium | reverse complement strand
CCTTGCCCCTATTCAACCACACCCTCATTCAGTTCGGCTCGCCTCGAACGTTACCTCGAAGCAGCTTCCGCGGCCCTTCTCACTGTCTACATGGATGATCGCGTCCATCCCTTCCAACAATTTTCGTGTGATGGCAAGGCCAAGCCCGGAGCCCTCGTAGGCCCTGTTCAGACGGTAATCTTCCTGCGAGAACGGTTCAAATAACTCATCCAGGTACTCGGGCGCAATTCCGATCCCCGTGTCCTCGACCTGGAGAATCACCTTGGACCCATCAATCTTCGTGCGAATGGTGATGGAACCTTCGTCCGTAAACTTGACCGCGTTGGAGATGAGGTGCTCTACAATTTGCTCCAGCCGTTCCGGATCGCCCAGCAAAACGGGGTCGCCCTGCGCGCGTTCAAACCGGACAGCAAGGCCCTTTTCTTCGGCGGCCGGCTGATACCGGGAAAGCACGCTCTCGATTGCAGCATGCAGTTCCACCGGTACACGTCGGAGATCCAACGTGCCGGCTTCGAGGCGTGAAAGATCAAACAGATTGTGGACGAGGTGAAGTACACGCGTGGTGTTCTCGGCAATAATGCCCGCGAACTCTGCGAATTGCTCGGGCGGGGCATTGCCCGCCTCCTGCATCTCGCGCACCTCCTCACCTAGTAGTTCTGCAAAGCCGCGAATGGCGCCAAGCGGCGAGCGGATTTCGTGGCTCATCGTGGCCATGAAAACCGTTTTGGCCTGGCTGGCCTGCTCGGCCGCTTGTTTGGCCTGCAACAGCGAAGCTTCGGCATGCTTCCTCTCAGTCACATCGGAAACAAGCCCGCCCACCACGGCGCGGCCGCTTGGGCTCAGGCTTGGCGTTGCGCTTTCCCGCAACCAGCGTACGGAATTGTTGTCGGGGCGAGTAATGCGGTATTCCAGCCGGCTTCGCTCACCCGAACGAAGTGCGGCTTCGTGCTTGTCGAACTCAGCGATATCGTCCGCATGAACGAGGTCGCGCCAATGTTGCCCCGGCTCCGTTTCCCCTTCGGCCAGAAGCGCGCCGGCATCACAACCTGTAATGGCTTCGAACTGCGGGGCCACCAGAGCATAGCGCCGCGCTCCGTTTGCGTCGTAGCCAAAGTTGAACAGACCATCCTCAAGATCTGCCAGCGTGTTGCTGTAGCGGGCTTCGGCGCCCATCCACGCCCAGAGGGTCTCGAACAAACGCGCCAGCCGTGCGAGCGAGCGCGATTCGAACGTGCCCCACGTTGACATCGGCGTGTCAGATTCCAACAAGAAGGCGCCATCGCGCTCTCCGTCGTCGCGGAAGGGAACGAGGATGACTTCGGTGCATCCTGTTTCACGTATAAGCGCCTCGGCAGGCGAACTTTCGTCTGCCGAAACCTTTACTACGCGCCCGGCAATGAGCTCCGGCCACAATGCCGGGTCGAGTTCAATCGGCTCGGGACGGCGGCCTCCCTCTTTCATCCAGAATGCAACAGATACCAGGGTTTCGCCGTCTCCGGCGAGAAGAACCTGCGCCCGATCGGCTCCCGCAGCCCGGCCGACAAGCGCAACGGCCGCCTCCAGGAAGGTCAATACATCAGCGCTCGCCAGGGCCGCGTTCCGAAGCGCAGGCTCTGCCTCGTCGTAGCGAGAACGAACACGGATTCCTTCGGCCAGGTCCGATTCGGTACTCAAATCGTACACCACGCCGTCGAACGCATCTCCCGATGCCGTCAGGTGGATCTCTACGTCGCGTGTCGCACCATCGGCGCAGATCAGTTGGACACGAATCGTCGTCTGGCCGTCCAGCCCAATTTGGCGGAGGGCTCGAGTGAGCACATCCCGGTCGTCGGGGTGGATGAGCGTACGGCCGAATCGTGGCTGCAGGATGGTTTCTCGGTCGTAGCCCGTAAGCGCTTCGGCATGCTCCCCCACGTGCAAGAACGTACCGTCGCGCATCACACGTATCACAACAAAGGGCAAATTCTCCACGCGGGTGCGTAGAGGCGTAGCATTCGTTGCATCGGGGGAAGCCGGCGCACGGTCAGGAGCGGCTCTGGGGGCCATGCAGGGTGGATTCGAGGCTTGATTTCAGGGCGATTGAAGAGGGTATTGCTCCCCCATGTGGGAGCACCTGAGTTCCTCAGCAAATGCCGATCCGCTCTTCCCCGCTCTGCCCCTCTCGCTCTGCAGGAGCCACCACGACAACCCAGAACAGGCCACTGAGGATCTGCACGACACCAAACAATAAGATGGCGGTTCGGAGGGGCAGCCCGGCCTCTAAAAGCACTGCGCCGACGATAATCGAGCCACTCTGGATGATGGTCACGAAGAACCAGTCCGTGGCGAAGACACGCCCCCGAAAGCGGTCCTCCGAACGCTTCTGAAGCAGCGTGGTGGAGAGTACCCAGTTGACGCCGCTGGCTGCGTGGGCGAAAATCACAAGGGCGATAATCAGGGGAATCCACCCCGTAAACGAGAGAACCATATAGCCCACACCTGTAGCGGCAACACACATGCCCAAAATGCGCGGCCATCTCCGCTCGTCCGGAAAGAGGTTCCGTGCCAAGACTGGGCCGATCCCCGTGCCCAGCCCGCGCGCTGCGAAGAGCACGCCGATGCCGGTGGTCTGGGCAGAGGGGAAGAGCGTATCGCCGAGGAGGGCGAGGAAGAGTACGAGCGCCCCGCCGCCGAACGCCCACGTCGCCTTTGCCCACGTCATGCGCATGACCGGCGGATGCTCGCGCAGATAGCCCCATCCATCAACAATCTGCCGTCCGGCGGCACGAAACACAGAGACGTTCTTCGGTGCCTGGTCTCTTTCTTGGGGGATGGCCATCCGCGCAATAAAGAACGCACTGACGAGGTACGTGAGGCTATCGAGCACGAACACGACGTCCGTGCCGAAGAGATCGACGGCGAAGCCACCTGCCGCCGCGCCCACGGCCAGCATCACGGACCACGTGGCGGAAAGAAACGCATTAGCCGTAAGCAGCTCGCGTGGTTTGGTGATGTTGGGCAGCGAGGCCGTCTTGGCGGGGATGAAAACCGAGCTGACCACAATCTGTGCGGAAGCCAGCAGGTACAGGAGCCACAGATCACCTGCGTCCCGGACAAGTAGAAACCCGAGTACCAGGACCGCACGGATCAAGTCGGCACCGATCATCACCTTACGGCGGTCCCACCGATCTACCAGGACACCGGCGAGCGGCGACGCCAGAGCCAGCGGCAGCAGTTTGGTGAGGAACACCACGGCCAGCGCAAACGGCGACCCCGTCTGGTCCTGCACGATTCGGTAAATGGCCAGCGTGTTGAACCAGTCGCCGAACAACGAAATGACCGCGCCGAACCACAACCGCCGGACGTTAGCGTTGGTGCGGATAAGCTCCCAGTAGCCGGCCTGGTCGGCGATTCCCTCCTTGCGGCCTTGGCTCATTTACCTGTTAGTTTCGATGCTTGGGTACGTAGCGAACGCCTTCGATGCCTTCAAAATCTGCGTCCTGCGTCCACAACTCGGCCTCAAACCGAAGCGCCGTTGCCAGAATGATGCTGTCGGCCATAGGCAGCTTGTGAGCCATTCCTAGTTGCACCGCGTGCATAGCAAGCTCGGTATCGACATCCACCAGAAGCCCTTGACGCATGTGGGCAACCGCTTGCAAAGCAGCATCCTCACCCTTCACGGTGAGCAGACGCTTGAACACCTCATAAATGTTGATCGACGAAACGATCAACTCTGCTGCGTCCTCAACCACCGGTGCAAAGAAATCGGCATTGGGACCATCTGTGAAGTACTCCAGCCAACCTGACGAATCAATGACGATCATAGTTCGCGGTCGGGCTCACGAACGATCGTCGTGTCTACGCCCTTCACATATCCGCGCATCTCCTTCATCGGCTTTATCGGAATAAGCACAATCCGATTGTCGTACACCATCACCTCAACCTTCTGGCCGGGCTTGATATCCATCACCTCCCGCACCTCGCGCGGAATGACGACTTGATACTTGGGGGAGACTTTGACAGTGGGCATGGGATCGATCAACCTATCGTTTAACGACTCACGTGGAATGCTGCTGAACCTGCTCAGTTCCCCAACCAGACCACTCGACGTGGCGTTCGTGTTGATGAGCTCGCAATAGTCGGCCTAGCCAGCACGATTCCAATTCATAATGATCGCAGCGCCATCAATTTTGGCGACGCTGTGCCGGAGATAATCGCTCTGACTTGATCGTTTGACAATGGATATTGCATTCGAATCAGAAATACACGCTTTGTGCCTGCATAGACCGCCGTATCCCGGAGTGTGCGGAGTTCGACAACGGACAGCTCGTCTCCTAGATCATCCTGTACATGCATGAGCATTGTATGAGGCTGCCACCAAAACCAATCCCCTGTGACTGTCTTGATCGCTTTCTTTAGAGCACGTTCAGCTGAAAAGAAATCCCCAAATGAACTCGCGGATGTACGGCCTCAAGCATCTCCACGGCTGCCTGCCCAGTCTTCAGATTCTCTACCTGCACCCGATCTCGCCAAATCTGGACATAGATGTTCGGCCGGATCTGAAACATAGTCAGTCAGCCTCCTCAACCGAAGCGTCCTCTGGCCTCAACAATGGAAACAGAATCACATCACGGATGGAGGCCTGGTTGGTGAGAAGCATTGTGAGGCGGTCGATGCCCATGCCCATGCCTGCGGTTGGCGGCATGCCGTATTCGAGAGCGCGGAGGTAGTCCTCGTCCACGGTGTTCACCGCCTCGTCGTCGCCATCGCGGGCGAGGCGCACCTGCTCCTCGAAGCGCGCACGCTGTTCGAGCGGGTCGTTGAGTTCGGAGAATGCGTTGCAAATCTCCTTGCCGTTGCAGATGAGCTCGAAGCGCTCCGTGAGCCCTTCCTTCGTTCGGTGGCGCTTGGCGAGGGGCGAAAGCTCCACGGGGTAGTCTGTGATGAATGTCGGCTGGATGAGATGCGGCTCGACGAACGCGCCGAAGATCTCGTCGATGAGCTTGCCGGCGCCCATTGAGTCCTCGATTTCGAGCCCAAGCACCTTCGCAGCGTCCGCTATCTCGTCGCGCACTTTCAGGTACAGGTCGTGGCCGGTCTTGTCCTTGATCGCTTCCAAGAGCGGAATGCGCTTGAACGGGCGCCCGAACCCGATGCTTTCACCCCCAACTTCCACATACGTTGAGCCGTGGAGCTCCATCACCACCGTCTCCAGCATTTCCTCCACGAGATCCATCATCCAGTCGTAATCCCGGTAGGCGACGTAGAGTTCGAGCATGGTGAACTCCGGGTTGTGGAAGCGGCTGAGGCCCTCGTTGCGGAAATCTTTGGCGATCTCGTAGACGCCCTCGAAGCCGCCCACGATGAGGCGCTTGAGGTAGAGCTCGTCCGCGATGCGGAGGAAGAGCCCCATGTCCAGCGCGTTGTGGTGCGTGGTGAAGGGCCGCGCCGCCGCGCCGCCGTAGAGCGGCTGGAGCGCAGGCGTCTCGACTTCCACATAGGCCCGCTCATCCAGAAAGCGCCGGATGGCCGTAACGATCTGCGCCCGCTTCTTGAACACATCACGGACCTCCGGGTGCAGTGCGAGGTCGGCGTAGCGTTGGCGGTAGCGGAATTCGGGGTCCGTGACCTCGTTGAAAATTTTCTTCTCGCCCGTCTCCTCGTCTACGATTTCCTTCTCTACGGGCAGCGGCTTGAGGCTCTTGGCCAGCAGCTTGAACGCCTCCGCGCGAATGGAGACCTCCCCCGTCTTCGTCCGAAACACCTCGCCTTCCACCCCAACCAGATCACCCGTATCGAGCAGCTTTTTGAACACCGTGTTGTAGAATCCCTCGGGCAGGTTCCCGTCTTGACGGGACAGGCTGTCGCGGCGGACGTAGATCTGGATGCGCCCGGATTCGTCGGCGAGGTGGAAGAAACGCCTTGCCCATCACCCGCTTGGTCATCATCCGCCCGGCCACGCGCACACGGATGGGCTTCGTATCCTCTCCATCGGGATCGTGCTGCGCGTCATCGTACGTGGCCAGAATCTCTGAGGCGTGGTGCGAGACCGGCCATTCCTCTGCCGGGAATGGGTCTACTCCTGCTTCGCGGAGCGCGTCGAGGTGCTGGTGGCGTAGCTGCTCTTGCTCGCTCAACTCGCGGGACATAGATGTTCGGGCGGCCTGTGGTGGTATCGCCCCAAACTACCGCCCTCCTTGGGAGTCTGAAGTACCAAGCTCCAAGGTCCGAATCACAAAGAGTGCTTTATGAGACTACTTGGAATCTGGTATTTGGGATCTGGTACTTAGGAGGCTGTTGAAATACAACATCACGCGACTTACTACCTGTCTTTTTGCTGATGCCGTCTCCCTCACCCCGTCCCTCTTCCGTCTGGGAGAGGGGGTTTCTTTGGAGAAAGACAGATCATCCGCAGCTTCGATTAATAATTCGACAGCCTCTTGGGATAGCCGATCTCCCGAACGGCAGGACTAGA
Organism: Bacteroidota bacterium; assembly: GCA_022564455.1. The sequence continues at coordinate 2,280 of JADFLK010000069.1, read as the reverse complement.
GCAACAGCCAAGTTCAGTCGGACGGGAGTTCGACGGTCCCAGGCGTCTGCCCAGTCCAGTCCCGCAAGCTCGCGGGACTGCGGGTTTGCGGGGAGCGCGCATTTCAACCGCCTCTTAGGAGGCTGTTGAACTATCCCATCTTGCCTGCGACGGCCACTCTCGGCCGATCTCTGCGTTCCGAGATTCTCGCCGAATCACCGATTCGTCTGCGATCTCGCGCCTTGATCTCGACCAAGATTGGCTCCCCGACAAGTCGGGGCAGGCTGTCTCGGCGACAGAGCGGATATTTCAACCGCCTCCTTAGGCCGGTTCACCGGCCGGAAGCGGCGTCGTAACCAACCGTTGCATAAGGCCAAGCACCTCTTCGGCGCGGTCGGGGTCGAGCTTGCCGCTCCGTACAGCAAGCCGCACGGCCTCTACTGTAAGTGCAGCGTAGGCCGGAACGAGTTGAGGCAAGTGCTCCCGAAGCGCCTGCCCGTGCATGCGGAGGGTTTCCATGTCGCCGCGAGCAACAGGACCGGTCAATGCTTCCTCCGGCGAGGCCGAAGCGAGGCTGTCCAGCGTACCCCGAAGCAGAGGCTCCATCATCGCAAAACCGTCATCCCGATCAATATCGAGCGAAGCGAGCACCTCCTGCACCATCCCCATCAACGTGACGAAAAAGTTGGAAGCCATCGTTGCCGCGAGGTGGTAGCGGGCCTTGGCATCCGAAGAGAGCACGATGTAGCGCAATCCCAGTCCCACCGCGAGTTCGATTCCCGCCGCTACGGCCTGGTCGTCGCCTTCGAGGCCTACGTAGGCGTGGTCCAACACATCAGCTCCGTTCGTCGCGGTCACTGTTTGGAGGGGGTGGAACGACACCGTTGCCGCGCCTTCCCTGGCCAGCGGCTCAAGCGCCGCCGCCGACAGCGCGCCGGATGTATGCATCACCACCGTCTCTCGCCAGGGATGGGCCACGCCCGTCAGCAATTCTGCGACATTGACCAGTGCGGCATCCGTGACGGCGATCACCACGAGGCATACATCGTCGGGGAGTTGGGAGAAGTCATCCGATGCGATCCCGGCGCCTGCGGATCTTGCCAACTCCTCTGCGTGTGCTCTCGTCTGGCTGAGCACTGCCCGCAGCGGGTACCCGCGCTCTACCAACCGCAGCGCGAGAGCGCGGCCCATTGCCCCAGCACCGATAACGGCAACCGGCGGCCGGGCCTCTTTGAATGCCGACGCATAGACCGGCATGGGATACAGGGAGGAAGGGGGAATAAGTTGCAAGGCGAGCGTGGCCCGCGACGGAGCCAAGGTCGCCTCAACGGGTGAGACACTTCAAGCGCAGCGCACGTCAATCATGTGTTACGCCCGAGGGGGATGAAACACTGTTATGCACCTCTGAAGTGACCCCCATCCACCTTCAAAACCGATGCCAGTATCCATAATTGTGCTGAAAACCACTCTTACCCCCTCGCGCTCAAACTTAAAACCGTGGGCCTACGGGATTCGAACCGTGTCCCGCACTTGCTGCGGGATGCTGCGCAGGGATGCGCGAGGCCGTTCCACGAAGCCAAGAACCACAGGTGCGCTACTTCAGCGACCGAGTGGTCCCTACGGGAGTCTTTAATTGATTACCGTAAGGGCACGCTCTGCCCATAGAGGAACTTATTTCAAGGGCTTGGTTCTACTCTTGATTGCCGTATAGGCTCCACGAGAGTTCGCAGCAATCAGATTTTTTGTACCTATGCTGTACCTCTTTGGGTTCACCTACCGTCTCGTTCGTCATCCGGCCTGATAAGGTAAAGGCCGACGGCACTGCGCCAATCTTTCTGAGAGCCTCGTACGGAGGCAGATCCCGGTACGCGTCTACCGGCGTCCGGATTGCGCCGAAGCACTGGAACGGAAAGAAGCGTCGGGTTAAGGCCGCGTGCCCCCTAGCGGCGCTCTTCAACCGCAGGTTGGACGACCTCTACTCGACGGCTCTGGCAGCTAGCTTCGAGGTGGGGAGCGCAGAGCAGGTCATCGCGGCGTTGGACGGATCGAGCGGAACGGTGTCGGGGTATGTCGAGCGGTTGATGACCGGGATGGATGAGAACGGTCGTTAATGGGATCGGCGGAAGTATGCCGTCCTATTGAACAAGCTGCATAGTGCGTTTGGAGAGCCCTTGGGCTGGGCATCACTCTCGCCCGAGGGGCTGCGCAAGTTTGAGCGCCACCTGCGCGAGCAGTGTAGAAATGGGGCAAACACGACGCGCCGGGAAATGAAAAGGCTCTCGACTATCTGCAATCATGCGG
>JADFLK010000068.1 GCA_022564455.1 Bacteroidota bacterium | reverse complement strand
ATGGGTACCTCCACCGAGCACTGGGTGAACGCCACTTACAAACCGGAGTCGCCTTACTTCACCCGCGTAGAACTGGCCGATATCTGGTCGCAGCTTCAGGAGGAGGACAAGGTTTGGTCTGTCAACACTGAACTCAACGAAAGCACCTTGCCTGAGTCGGACACCGCGATTCTTCGCAATTTCGGTGTAGCACTGGCGGTGCCCGTTTCCAGCGGACGTGGCGAGCCGGTTGGTGTGCTCGTATTAGGCCGAAAAGCTCGGCGCCGTGCGGTGTACAACCTCGAGGACGTGGAGATGCTGAAAGCCCTCTGCGGGCAGCTTGCCGTCGCGTCCGAGCGCCTTGGGCTCATTGAGCGCGAGAAGGCCCTCGTTCGAGAAAGCGCCGAGGCCCAGCTCGCGGCCCTGCGCGCGCAGATCAATCCGCACTTCCTCTTCAACGCCCTCAACACGATTGCCGCGCTCATCCAGGAGAAACCAGAAGAGGCCGAGGACACCGTGCAGCAGCTCGCCGGCCTCTTCCGTTACGTCTTGCAAACGGGTAGCCGGACGTTCGTCCCGCTCAGCGAGGAGTTGCGGCTCGTCCGTCAGTACCTCCGCATAGAACAGGCGCGTTTCGCCGACAAGATGACGGTCGAAGAGGCGTGGGATGAATCGTTGAACGACGTTTCCGTGCCGGCCTTCGTTGTCCAGACGCTCGTCGAGAACGCCGTGAAGCATGGCATCGAGCGGAAGCGTGGAGGCGGTACGATCCGGCTGTCGAGCCGGCGCCGTGAGGATGGCAGCGTGGAAATCACAGTTGCTGACACGGGGGTTGGGATTCCGGCCCTCTTCGCCGATACCAGCGGCGCTGTGTCCGGCGCAGCCGAGAACAAAACCACGCCGGCCTTCTTCGGCATAGGCCTGCGCAACGTAGCCGACCGCCTCGAGCAACTCTACGGCCGCACGGACCTTCTCGATATGACGAGCGACCCGGATCGCGGCACGGTCGTCCGCCTGGTGCTCCCGGCAGAAACGCCCATCACGTGATCCATTCCAGTTGATCAATGCCTGCTCTCCGCACCCTCCTCGTTGACGACGAAGCACCTGCCCGCAAGCGCCTTCAAAAACTCCTCCAGCCATTTATAGAAGAGGAGCGGATTGAGCTGGTCGGCGAGGCGGCGGATGGCGTGGAGGCCCTCCGGATCCTGGAGGTGGAGGAGGTGGACCTCCTCTTCCTCGACGTGCAGATGCCCCAGCTAAGCGGCTTCGACGTGCTCGACCACCTCCCTCCGGGTAACCGCCCAGCGGTCGTTTTCGTGACGGCCTTCGACGAGTACGCGGTAGAGGCCTTCCAGGCCAACGCCGCCGATTACCTCTTGAAACCCATTGAGGAGGGCAGAATCGCTGAGAGCATCGCACGCATCGAGGAGCGTTTCTCGGACAGCGATGACCGTACATCAACCGAAGACCGCCTCGCTGAGCTCCTCGAATACCTCGACCGGCAGAGCATGGGCGAAAGCGCGCCCTCTGCCAAACAGGACTACATCCAACAGATTTCCATCCCAGGGAAAGACCGCATGATCATCGTTCCCGTCAGCGATCTGCTCTCGGCTGAAGTGCAGGATGGGATTACACGCCTCTACACGTTGGTTCAAAATCCCGCCCATCCGCCAAAGGTCAGCCGCCACATTGTGTCGTATACGTTGGAAGCCCTCACACACCGTCTCGACCCGGAGGCGTTCATGCGTGTCCATCGCTCCGCCATCGTGCAGGTGCAGTACATCCGCGAGATGATCTCGTGGTTCTCCGGGCGCTACAAACTCGTCCTTCAGGGTGGGCACGAAGTCATTGCGAGCCGGGCCCGTTCCAAGGAGTTGCGTGACAGGCTTAGTCTTTGAACGTGCGCCGTTTTCTTTCCACCTCAGTGTAATTAAGGAGATGCGCCGGCGTGCCGATACGAAGTTGCATCCCGCCAAGCTGTATTTATGCCACTCTCCTGCTCTCGCCTGCTGATCGCCTCGCTGTTTCTGGCGCTCGCTCTTCCCCTCCGAGCCCAGCAGGCCGACCCCATCGTTCGAGTCTACGTGTTGAGCCGAGTTGCTCCGCAGTCCATCACCGTGCGTGCTACGGATGGCCCGTTAACTGTCTACGCCAATCGTAACGGCATCCCAGTACACACCCTCCTGCCGGGCGAGACGGTGACGATGGACCGCGTCGGCAATAGAGTGCGCATAACGACACCGGCCGGCGCCATGCAAGCCAGCGTAGGCGAGATCGTTCCGAGCAGCGGATCGGTGGTTACGCTCCAGACGGGTACACATCGCCGCGTGTACCACGGCGCGCTTTCGGTAGAGATCGACAACGGCCGACGGGCCATGCGGCTGATTAATTATGTGCCGTTGGAGGATTATGTGGCCAGCGTCGTAGCCAGCGAATATCCATTCAACGAGTTGGAGGGCGTGAAGGCTCAGGCCATTCTGGCACGCACGTATGCCCTCCGAGCCGCCGGAAAGCACGATGCGTACGACCTTGTAGACGATACGCGCGCGCAGGTTTACGAGGGTGTTGAAAAGGAAACAGAGGTGACGCGAGCAGCAACCGAAGCCACCCGAGGACAGGTGCTTACTTATCGGGGCTCTCTGGTCGAAGCGCTCTATTCTTCGAGTTCCGGCGGGCACACGGCCAGCAACGAAGACATCTGGAATACACGCCCCGTCCCCTACCTGCGAGGACGCCCGGACCCGTACGATTCGGCCGCGCCCGATCATCGATGGTCGACCAGCGCCTCCGCCAGTGAACTGCTCCGCGCCCTCGGTAGACGCTTCGGCGGCTCGGTGAGTGGCTTCGAGATTACACGCCGCGCTCCTTCAGGCCGCGTACTTAGCGTACGCTTGCGGGGCTCGCGCTCACGAACAGTTACCGCATCGCAGTTCCGCTCGGTTGTGACCTCAGCGTTCGGCTCGCGGACGCTTCGCAGCACGCACTTCACCGCCGAGCGACGCGGCAACCGCTACGTTTTCAACGGGCGTGGATTCGGCCACGGCGTGGGAATGAGCCAGTTTGGGGCACGCGGGCAGGCCCGTCAGGGCCGCTCCTACCGCGACATCCTGTCGTTCTATTTCACCAACACGAGCATCGACTTCCACGATTCCGCACTGATTTCGCAGCCCAACATCGCAGCCAACACGCCACTCCGCACCCGGCCCACACCTCGCGCGGAGGCACACACGATGCCTGGACTGGAGGTGTTTCGCATGGCACAAGCCACGCCGGTGCCACCACGACACCTAACGAATGAAGGCGGCCCGACGTGGAGCGGACGCACAGAGTCCTCAGGCAGCCCACGCCGCACAGCCTGGTAGCGCCCTTCGGAAAGGGTAAAGTGAAAAGAGTATAGGCCTTCGGTCTTTGGGCTTCGTGTTTGGGTTGTCAGGTTGAAGGTTGAAGGATTAACAGTTCGTCCTTCAGGGAGAAGTGCCCTGATTCCTGACCCAATCCTCCATCCTCTCTCTACAGCGCGCTCGGCGATCACGCCCTACCGGATCGGCCCCTGCGTCAGCCAAAGTGCCCGAAGGCGTTGTCGAAGTGCTCGATCTCCGGCGCTACCCCCTTCCCGATCGTGATGGCGATCACATCGAAGCGGCACGCTGAGCCCTCCAGCTTACGCTCGTGGAGGTACGCCTCGGCGGTTCGGAAGATGGCTTCCTGCTTGAGCCGATCCACAGATTCCTCCGGACGCCCGAACGCATCGCTCCTGCGTGTTTTAACCTCCACAAACACGAGTTCTCCCCCCTTCGTGTAGTCCTCGTAAGGCTCAAAACACACAAGGTCGATTTCCTCGCGGCTGAAGCGGTAGTTGCGGTCGAGGATGCGGTAGCCTTTCGCTTCCAGGTACTCGGCGGCCAGGTCTTCGCCTAGATCGCCGATTGCTTTGGTCGAAGGTTTTGCCTTTTCGGTCATCTTCTCCAGAATGGTATGCACGCGTGAACGGGAGCGTGCGGAAGAGACAAGATAGCGCGTCGGGCGTAGGCGCATTTTGCGGCCCAAACGGTTCTATATTTCGGGCTCACCTCTCCTGCTGCCAGTGCCGCCACTCGTTACGCTAACAACTGATTTTGGCCTGAATGACGCGTACGTTGCGGCCATGAAAGGAGCCATGCTGCACGTGGAGCCGTCGCTGCGAATTGTGGACGTAACTCATCTGGTGGACCCGCAGGATGTGATGGGCGCCGCGTTCGTGCTCCGGCAAGTCATCCCCTTCTATCCTGAAGGCACGGTGCATCTTGCCGTCGTCGATCCTGATGTGGGTTCTGCCCGCCTTCCGATTGCCGGCCGGTTTGAGGGCCACCTGTTCGTTGGGCCGGATAATGGGCTGCTGTCACTCCTCCTTCAAGGCTCTCAGCCTGATGAAGTTGTGGTATTGGATCGGCGGTCGTTTTGGCGGACGGAGCGGCCCGCACGGACGTTCAACGCGCGCGACCTCTTTGGCCCGGTCGCCGCGCATCTGGCCTCGGGCCGAGCTTTGGATGAAGTAGGTACACCCACGGATACCTTTCGGCGATTGCATTGGGCGCATCCTCTCGCCGACGACGAGGGCGTTCAGGGCTTTGTGGTCCACATCGACCGTTTCGGGAATTGTGTTACGAACATCTCGCGTGAGGTTCTCGAGAACGACCCCCGCAGCCGACGTGCAAAGTGCTACGTAGGCTCTACCATCATTGAAGGCGTCCACAACACATACACCGACGTGCCGAAAGGTGAGCCGCTAGCCCTCGTGGGAAGTTCGAATTTCCTGGAGGTTGGAGTCCACGGTGGCGACGCGGCTACCCTCCTTACCATCCACAAAGGAAGCCCCGTCAGCCTGGTATATGGCGATGAGTAGCCTGGCAGTGTCGAAAGGCCATCTTGCCTGCGTCAGCGCCACTCGTCCAATCTCAGCGTTGCCTCGCAGTACTGCGGGGCGCCTCGATCTCAACCGAGATACACTCGCTTCGGCGACGGAGCACTTTTTTAACGCGCTGCCAGGAGTCTGCCGGATTTAGGATGATGCTCTTCTTCGTGCTTTTCGCTTCGCTGCCTTCCGATTCGGAGCAATCCGATGCGGATCTCAGTTCGGTTGATGCTCCGAACGACGCTTCTCGGGATGAACGGGCTGAGCCGGAGCCTATCCCCGACGACCATCCGGCGTACGGCCGTGTACAGACGCCCGCGGAGACCGATGTGGACTCCAATGTGGCGGCGCGCATGCTCAACAGGCGCATCGTAATCGGTGTTCTGATCTTTGTAACAGCGTTGCTCGTTGCGTACCTCATCGTTCGCTCTTCCGGTGGAGGCAGCAGCGACTCGCCGGATCTGCTCACGCTTGCTGCTTCCAACGCCTCCTCCGTAAGGCTCGAGGTTCTGACGGAGGATCTCGACGAAGCCGAAGATTACATCCTGGGCGAGTTCGGATGGCCGATTCGAGTTCCCATCCTGGCCGGGAGCCGCCTCGTTGGGGTCGGCGTTCAGGAGATTGTCGAAGGCGTTGAGCTGCCTGTGTTGCAATATGCCACGAGCGAGGGTGAGCCGATCACCGTGTACGTCTTCGACTACGCCTTCCTGGACGCTGCGGAGGGGCGTCTTTCGCTGGCGCCCGCCGTGTTTGCGCGGTTGGCAGAAGACGACGGTGTAGATGTGCGGCGCGTCGAGGAAAGCTATATCATCCTTTGGCGTCGACGGGCCGTGATCTACACGGCCGTCACGCATGAGGATCCGACACCGATTGCCGAGGGGCTTAGGCGGGGTCGATAACAGGCTTATCGGCTAGCTGGAGGCTAATTCCAAACGTCGTTCCCCGGCCGGGCGCCGAGTCCACGAGGGTCAGCGAGCCGCCGTGGTACTCCTCTACGATCCGCTTGGCCAGGCTGAGCCCCAGCCCCCATCCGCGCTGCTTGGTTGAAAAGCCGGGTCGGAAGATGTGGCGTTGCGCAGAGCGCTCAATGCCCTTCCCGGTATCCCGCACTTCAATCCACACCTTGTCTTTCCGGCGTTTGGCCACAATGGTGATGTGCCCGTCACCTTCAATGGCGTCCAGGGCATTCTTGGAGAGGTTCTCGATCACCCACTCGAAAAGGTCCGGATTGAGTTGCGCGGCCAGGTTCTCCTCCACAGAAAGATCCAACGTGACGTGGTCGCCCAGTTGTGGAATGCGCCGCCGGACGTAATCGGCAACGTTTTCGAGAACGGGGGCCAGCAGCGTTGGATGGAGCTTGGGGCGTGAGCCGATCTTTTCAAAGCGGTCAGCCACCCGGCGGAGACGCTCCACATCGCGGTCCAGTTCGTCGGCAGCGGCCATGGTCTCGGCGTCGCCGTTGGCGCGCAGACGGAGCATCTCAATCCAGCCCATCATGCTGGAAAGTGGCGTGCCTAGCTGATGCGCCGCCTCCTTTGCCATCCCCACCCACAGGCTGCTCTGCTCGCTGCGGCGCACGTACGAGAAGCCGAGGTAGCCAACGAGGATGAACAGCGCCACGAAGCCCATTTGGATGGGCGGAAACCAACGAATAAGTCGTGCCAGTTCGGATTCGCCGTAGTGGACGTACTGGATCTCGCCACCGTAAAACTCGAAGCGGATAGGCTCGTTGATTTCATCAAACTTCGCCACAAGTGGCTGAAGCCGAACCTGTTGATCTTCGAACGAGGCCAGCGAATCCACGTCCACGTTTCGCCAGTCGCGCACCTCGCCGGTCAACGAGTCGGTGATGATGGCGGGCACGCTGAAACGGGCGGGCTCGACGATTTCACTGAACACGAAGTCGAGCTCGTCCGACGGCGGCATGGCACGCGCCCAGCCGAGGGCCTCCGCGTAGCGTACTGCCACCGAATCACTCAATTGCGACCGAACACCTGTTGCCTCTAAAAGTCTCCCAAGCGACTCGAAAGCATCGCCGTATGGGTTGGAGACGTTTGTCCGGGCCTGGTACTCAATGGCCTCCGCCCACAGTTGGACCGCTGCCTGTTCTTGCCGTGCTACACGGTTGGCCAGCCGGTTTGTATACAACAACGACGCCACTGCAATCAGCACGGCGGCCACAATTAGCCCGAGCTTGATCTTGACGCTGGTGCGGTACGCCTTCATTTGTGGGTCTGAGAGGATGGGTGTGTGAGGGCGTGAGAGCCAGAAGCCCCCTGTTTACCCTCTCCAACCCTCCAAACTATACCACAAGCGTTTCTTCGCGCCGCGGGCCGGTCGAAATCATTGAGATTGGCACGCCGATGACGTCCGAGATGAAGGTGAGATAATCGCGGGCGTTGGCCGGCAGATCCTCGACGTTCTCGACGCCCGCAAGATCGCCGTCGAAGCCCGGGAGCGTCTCGTAGATGGGCTCCACGCGCTCCAGCGAGGCGATGTCGTTGGGGAAACGCTCTGTGGTCTTGTCGCCGATACGGTAGGCCATGCAGACCTTCAATTCGTCCATGCCGGCGAGCACATCCAACTTGGTGATGGCAAGGTCCGTGAAGCCGTTCAGGCGCGCCGTGTAGCGGAGCGCGACGGTATCGAGCCAGCCGCAACGCCGGGGTCGCCCGGTCGTGGCGCCGAACTCGCGGCCCTCGGCCCGGAACCACTTGCCGTCATCATCCAGCAACTCGGTAGGAAACGGCCCATTGCCGACGCGTGTCGTGTACGCCTTGACGATGCCCACGATGCGGTCGATAGCTGTAGGTGGCACGCCCAGACCGGTGCAGCAACCTCCCGCCGTCGGGTGAGAGGAGGTTACGTACGGGTAGGTGCCGAAGTCCACGTCGAGCAGCGCGCCCTGTGCGCCTTCGGCTAGGACGCGCTTACCGTCGGCGAGTGCCTCGCCAAGAAACGCTGTTGTATCCGTTACAAACGGGTCGATGCGCCGGTCGAAATCGACGTACTCCTCAATCATGGCTTCCACGTCGATCGCCTCATCCTGGTAGACGGATTGCAGGATCGCGTTCTTCTCCTCGAGGTTGGTGCGGAGTTTTTCGCGCAATCCTTCGCGGTTCAGCAAATCCACCACGCGGATGCCGGAGCGGGCGAACTTGTCCACGTAGGCCGGGCCAATCCCCCGCCCTGTCGTGCCGATGGCCTCGGCATCGCGCCAGCGCTCACGCGCTATGTCGAGCGCCTTGTGGTACGGCATGATAAGGTGTGCGTTGTGCGAGATGAGCAGCCGCCCCTCCACCCGAAACCCAAGCGCCTCCACCTGTCGAATTTCATCCATCAACGCGACGGGGTCAATCACGACACCATTCCCGATGACGCACGTTACCCCTTCGTGGAAGATGCCACTGGGGATGAGATGCAGCACAAAGTGCTGGTCATCCCAGACAATAGTGTGGCCCGCGTTGGCGCCGCCCTGGTAGCGAGCAACGATATCTACCTCGGGCGCGAGCAGATCGACGATCTTGCCCTTGCCTTCGTCGCCCCACTGGGAGCCGACAACCACCACATTCGCCATGACATAATCCTATCCGGCGCATTACACGCCAAACGGCCCCGCACAAAAAATCCGGGGCCGTGTATGTTTATAGCTTGAGTCCGGGCACAAAGCGAGCGAGATAAATCTCTTTACATCAGGTCATCATCCCATGTTCGTCCGCCTCGCCGGGAAGCTCTACGCCAACGCCTATCTGCTGCTGTCGCTGACGATGCTGTTCTGGGCCGGGAATATCGTCCTGGGCCGTGGCGTGCATGAGACTATCCCGCCGATCGCGCTGGCCTGGACGCGCTGGTGCTTCGCCTCCCTCGTCATATTTCGCTTCGCGTATTCCCGGCTGAAGCGCGACTGGCCGGTCATAAGG
>JADFLK010000067.1 GCA_022564455.1 Bacteroidota bacterium | reverse complement strand
TGTTGAATTTCGTGCTCTGTCGGAGGCCGCATGACTTATTTCAACAGCCTCCTAGGGAATGCGATCCTGTGGGGCAATCAGTTTAGACGCTCGAACAGTGAACGAGGTAGGCCGGATTGCCGGATGATGGCTCTGAGCGTACCCAATCGGAGTTCCCTGTGATTGGGTACAGGGACTGTAGTCGTTGTGCCTTGCTCGCGTTTCTGCATGACGATGTGGTTGCCTCGTCGGCGGACCTCCTCCAAAACCGCGCGTGGCGAGAATCGCACAAACCGCGCGGCCGGACAGCATACGGAGCCTACCCAACAGCCACCTCAAGACTCGTAACAAACACGTCTGACTGAAGTCGAGCCTCAGCTTCGCTCGAATCTGCCGTCTCACAGAAAAGCTCGACAGCTTCGCGAAGATTCTCCCGCGCATCCTCGACGTTTTTGCCCTGGCTTGCGATATCCAACTCGGGGCACAGAGCTACATACCCGTCACCTTCGCTTTCGATGACCGCTGTCAAACGGAGATGCCGCATAGCTAGCGTTTGTTGGATGGAAGCGAAGATATGAGGCGGATGCATGCTGGATCCCAGCGCACCCGTGGTTCCGCCGGGGTTCACATCATGCCGCCATAGCCAGCGTGGCCCGCACGGGGAGCTCATGAGCGCAGACATCCATGACGGGAGCCGAGCCCAGTTCGCGTTTCATCTCGGCAATTGCCCGTTCGCACGCCCGCTTTGAGGGGAAGCGCTTCGAGTTGTACAATTGCTGCCCGGAGGCGGTAGTGAGCCACCAGAAGTAGTGGCCGTCGGCCGAGCGGCCGATCCCGATGTAGGTCTTGCTGATCATGGTTCCAGGAGGTTGGTTCTGTGGGTTCCTGATTGTGTAGCCATGTTACGTGTGGGATGTGACAAACGCATGTCACAGGTCTGATATAAACTGTCTGGCGTATCATCAGAAAGAACTCTCCATGACCGAATTGCCCGATTACCTCCACATCGTAGGACTCGACATCGAGACCGTACCACTGCCGGTCGATACTTTCACCGAAGGCCAGATGCGCCGCTACGAACTCGCCGTAGCGCGCAAGCACGAGCGCATTAAAGGCACGCCGGATGAGGGCATGACCGACGAGGAAATCTCGAACCTCATTCGGGCCACACACCCGATGCTCGGCTGGGTGTGTTGCATCAGCGTGGTCCGCGCAGACCTGGACGGCAACCGGCAGCCAGGCCGGAGCTACGCCTGCGCTTCCGTGGAGGAGGAGGGGACCATGCTCGGCGAGTTCTGGGAGGCCATCGAGCTCCTCGAGAGCTCCGCTGCCGACGAGTACGCCGAGCAGATTCGGGGCAAGCGTATTTACAACGATCCTGGTCCGGTTCAATGGGTAACGCTCAACGGCAAGGACTTCGACATTCCGTTCCTCCTGGCTCGCAGCGCGAAGTATCGTATTGATCTACCGTCCTCCGGGCTTCGCAGCACCTACGCCTTCAGCCACGATCCTCACTGCGATCTGAAGATGCTCTTCGGGAAGGGCGTCTATTTCCGCCTTGCGGACCTCTGCGACCACCTCGGCATCAAACACAGCAAAGACGATATGGACGGCAGCATGGTGGCCGACTTCATCGAGAAGGGGAAACTTGAGGACGTGATCGCGTATTGCCAAAGCGACGTAGAGCGCACGTTGGACTGCTACTTCGCTGCACGCGGAGTGATTCCCGCTCGCGGCGCGAAGTGGTAGCATTTGGGGTCTCTGTGTATGGGAACGGTAACGCTGTCTTTCTCCCGGCACAGATATCGGTCCGTGCCATACATTGCACGCTCACCCTTTCGAGCAAACTCAAGTCTCGAGCCGCCACGGGGTGTTCTGCGGGTTGAGCGATTCCCGGCGGTCGAGGCGAGTTTCCCACGAACCCATACGACCCATGAACAGTGTTACGAAACGCCTCGGCTTCCTGCTACTCATCTTCGTTTCGACGTTAGCGAGCGCGCCGGCATTTGCCCAGGGTGTCACGACCGCCGGCCTCCGCGGCTTCGTCTCCGATGCGGCAGGGCAGCCCCTGCCAGGCGCCAACGTCACCGCGGTGCATGAACCCACCGGCACGACCTACGGGGCGGCCACGCGCACCGGAGGCATCTTCACGATCCTGAATATGCGCATCGGAGGGCCCTATACGATCACGGCGAGCTTCATCAGCTTCGAGCCGCAGATCGAAGAGGGAGTCTTCCTCAGCCTCGGACAGACGCTTCAGCAAGACTTTCAACTCGCCGAGCAGGCCGTAGAACTCGAAGGCGTGGTGATAACGGCAGCGGAGGATGAGGTGCTCAACGCCGGCCGAACGGGCGCTGCCACCTTCGTCAATGCGGAGCAGGTGGCATTACTGCCCTCGGTGAGCCGCTCCACGCGCGACCTCACGCGCCTCGACCCCCGCTCCGATGGCAACTTCAGCTTCGGGGGCCGCAACTGGCTCTACAACAACATCTCGCTCGACGGCTCCTACTTCAACAACCCGTTCGGCCTCGACGACCCCGCGCCCGGCGGGCAGGCTGCCTCCGAACCGGTCCCGTACGACGCCATCGAGCAGGTGCAGGTATCCATCGCGCCATTCGACGTGCGCGAGGGTGGATTCACGGGCGCCAACATCAACCAGGTCACCAAGAGCGGCACGAACGTATTTCAGGCCTCGGTTTATTCGTTCTACCGCGATGAAAATCTGATCGGCAACAGCGTCAGCGGCAGGGACGTAATCGCCAGCCCGGACCTGAGCTTCAATCAATCGGGTTTCTCGCTCGGTGGCCCGATCATTCGCGACAAACTCCACTTCTTCGTTAACGGCGAACTCTCCCGCCGCGACGATCCAGGATCCAATTTCGTCGCCAACAGGGACGGAATAGTTGGCTTCGGCGAAAGCCGGGTGGACGCTGACGTGATGGACGCCATCAGTGCACGCTTGATGGATGTGTATGGCTACGACACCGGCCCGTACGAGGGCTACATCCACGAGACGAACAGCGACAAGCTCATCGTGAAGCTGGACTGGAATGTCAACCCCTCCAACAACCTCAGCTTCCGCTGGAGCTACCTCGACGCGAGCCGCAACCTAGGCCCCCATCCATTCGTGCTCTCATTCGCCAACACCGGGCGCGGGCCGAACGAGAGCAGCCTCCCGTTCCAGAACTCGGGGTATACGATCAACAACAAGTTGAACTCGTTCGCGTTGGAACTCAACAGCCGGGGCAGCGGCTTCGCTAACCGGTTCTTCGCGAGTTACAATCGCTTTCGCGACTTCCGTGAGCCATTCAGTGCGCCGTTCCCAACGATTGAAATAGGTGAGGCCGGTGTAACCTACACCACTGCCGGCCACGAGCCGTTCTCGATCCACAACATTCTGGATCAAGACGTGTTGCAACTGACCAACAACTTTTCGTTATTCACCGGTCGCCACGTCCTCACGGCGGGGGCCAACTTCGAGTGGTTCTCGTTTTTCAACTCGTTCAACATTTTCCGTCACGGAGTCTTCTTCCTGCCGGACGAGTTCGGAATTGGCTCTACGTTCGAGTCGCTCGACGATTTCATGGCCCGGACGGATCCCGACCTGCCGCTCTGTGATCCGTTCGTCTTCGATCCGAAGTGCCGAGTGAATTTTAACGGGATGGTGACGCCGGAATCGACGCCGTTCAAAGGCGAGCAAATAGACGTTGGCCAGGTCGGGTTCTACCTCCAGGACGAGTTCATTGTATCGCCGCAATTCAACCTCACGCTCGGGCTGCGCGCGGATTTCCCGATGTATTTCACCGACCCCGTCACCAATCCCTTCTCTACCGGGCTGATTGCGCTCGATGAGAACGGCAACCCGGAAACCGTGGACCAGGCCAACTTGCCCGGCGCGACACCACTGTTCTCCCCGCGCCTCGGTTTCAACTACGATGTCTTCGGCGACCGCTCGACGCAATTGCGGGGAGGGACGGGCATCTTTACCGGCCGTATCCCTTTCGTTTGGTTTGGCAACGTCGTGTCCAACCCCGGCGCCAACCCCAACCTCTTCTCTCCGTTTGCCCCGATTGATGTGCCTGCCGATCACCGGACGTCCGACGACTCGATCCTGCAGCAATCCTTTGACGTCAATGCGATGGTTGAGGACTTCAAATGGCCGCAGGTTTGGACGACGGATCTCGCCGTGGATCAGCAACTGCCGGGTGGATTGCTCGGCACGCTAGAGGTCATCTACGGCAAGGACATCAACGCCATCTTCATGCGCAATGCCGACCTCGTGGCGCCCGTGCGCACACTGGCCGATGGCCGTCCATATTACGGTGGGTTCGGTGCAAACGAGCTCAACAGTGATGGCGGCGCGGGCATCTACGTCATCGACAACACGAGTGAGGGCTATAACTTCAACGTCACGGCCCAGTTGCGGAAACTCTTCGACTTCGGGCTCGATGCGTCCATGGCCTACAGCTACACCGAGGCAGAAAACCAGCTCCAGTCCACCGAGATAGCGAGCGTGCTCTGGCAGGGCAACCCCGTGCAGGGCAACCCGAACCAGCCACTGGTCAGCCCGTCTCAGTTCGGCCAGCGCCACCGCATCATCGGCACGGCGACGTACCGGCGGGAGTGGGGTGGGCGCTTCGCTACGAGCTTCGGTCTGTTCTTCCAGGTGGCCGAGGGCAACCAGTTCCTCGTCACCGGCGGCAACCGCTACTCGTTCGTCTACTCGGGCGACGTCAATGGCGACGGCTCGGCGGGCAACGACCTGATCTTTATTCCGCGTAGCGCGGACGAGATCAACCTCGCCGACCCGTCGGAGTGGGAGGCCCTGAACGCATTCATCGAGCAGGACGACTATCTCAGCCAGCACCGGGGTGAGATCGCCGAGCGCTTCGGCGCCGTGAACCCGTGGTACTCCAACATTGACCTGCGCATCTTACAAGACGTCGGATTCATGGTGGGCGGGCAGCCCAACAAGCTCCAGATCAGCCTCGACATCCAGAATGTGGCCAACCTGTTCAACTCGGACTGGGGCGTACGGAGCGTCGCCAATCCAGCGGCCACGTCTCCGCTCACGCTGACTGGGTTCGACAAGGGTGGCGAGCCGATCTTCGACTTCACCGGCCCGGAATCGACGTTTGTGGACAACCCGAGTGAGTTCTCGCGCTGGCGGGCACAGGTCGGTCTCCGTTACATCTTCGGCGGCTGATTTCGACCACCGGCGATATAGAGCCAGAGTTCTTCGACAACCAGATTACGGATGCCGGCAACTATGGATCGCGCTGGCTCATGCAAGTGGGTCTTCGTATGACCTTTTAGGGCTACGGCAATACTATTTGCGGAAGCGGTCCCTCGCTCGTACGAACGAGGGACCGCTCTTATTCTCGTAATAAGTGTCCGAAAAACAATTTGAGAAGTAGCCGGGTGCACGTGTCGCGCTAGTTAGTTTGCGGTTGGGTATCGCGGAGCCCGATATTGATTGCAAGGCCGGTTGCGGCCTCGGCTCACTTTCTCCCCTTCCCCTTCTCCGCCATAATGGCCCGCCACTTTTGCTATCTGGCTGCGTTGTGCGTTGCCTTGTCGTTGGCGCCCTCCAGCGGGTCGGCACAGCCTTTCGAGGAAGCCATCCACGATGTAGGCAACGTAGGCCTCACGGTTACGAACGCAGGGTTTGTAGGCCGTGCGGGTGTCCGCAACGACCCCAGTGGCGATCCCTCGTTCGAGTACCCGTTGGATTCGGGAATCGAGCACCTGTTCGAGGCCGGGCTCTGGGTCGGCGCGCTCCGGTCGGATGGATTGCGAACCGTCCGGACGGCGGCCATCACCACCAGCGGAGGCTACTCGGCCGGTGCAACGGGCTACGAGGTGGTTCAGGCAAGCCTGTTCGAGCGCCGCTCGTCGCTTCCGGAATCGCCCTCGTTCACGCCGCTTGCAATCAGCCAGCAGGATTTCGTTGCGGCGTTCGTGGACACAGCTACGGTGGTTCCCGGCACGCTCACACCCACTCCCGACCCGCAGGGGCAGTTGGGAATGCACGTCGAGAGCCGCTCCTACGCCTGGAGCTTCCCGTTCACAGAGTACTTCGTTATCCTCGAATACGAGATCACGAACATCTCCAGCGCAGCGTGGGACTCTGTGTATGTGGGTATCTGGGAAGACATGGTGGTTCGCAACGTGATCACCACGACAGAAGTGGGCGGCAATTTTTTCAACAAGGGCGGACGCGGATTCCTTGGGTATCCCATTTATGATGTGGATGGGACGTTGCTCGATGCTGCGCCCGACTCCCAGTTTGTGTCGTACGCGTGGAATCTGGGCGGGCAAGAGGAGAGCCTGAACACCTACGGCGCCATTGCCTTCTTGGGGGCCGAGTGGGAGGATCCCGTTCGTGGACGCCGCTTCTTCCACCCCTTCCTGCAAGACGAATACGTTGCCGATGGTTACGCTGCACCGCGTGTGAATCCGCGTTACTGGCTCTTTAGCAACGGAAACGACCAGCTTGCCCGCCCGCCGGACGACGACGAGCGCTACCGCCGAATGTCTACGGCCCTGCTGCTGGATGAGCCGGTTCCCGGCGATCCCAGAACGCTCCGTGAACGTCTTGCCGAGGACGGCCTGACATCGCAAGGCAACTGGATTGGAATGTTCTCAATTGGTCCGATCCCGCGCGTGGAGCCGGGCGAGTCCATCACAGTGAACTTTGCCATGGTGGCTGCGCTGAAGCCGGATGCGTTTCAGGATATCCCATCGCGCGCGATTGATAACGACGACTCGCGGACCTTTCTGCGCAATAACGTTTTTTGGGCGATGCGCACGTACGCGGGCGAAGACCTCAACTACAACGGGAGCCTTGATGCGGGCGAGGACATCAATGGAAACGGCGTGCTCGACCGGTACCTCATACCCGAGCCGCCTGCCTCGCCGAGCTTGCACGTAGAGTTGGATAGGGGGACGGCCTCGCTGTATTGGGATGGCTCGCCGGAGACAAGCATAGATCCGATCACGGGCCGCATGGATTTTGAGGGCTATCGGATCTACCGCTCCGACCCCGGCGACGACCGGGAGGGTAACATTTTCGGCGAGGCCGATTTGCTGGCCCAGTTCGATGCGGAAGGCAACGAGATTGGCTTCAACAATGGATTCGAGGACATCCGCCTCGCCCAGCCGGTCACGTTTCCGGGCGATCCGACAGAGTACGTGTACCGTTTTGACGCCACCGGTTTGCTGAGCGGCTGGCAGTACGGTTTCGCCGTCACCGCCTTCGACCGGGGCGATGCCACGGCGGGGCTTCCGTCTTTCGAGTCGAGCAAGACGACCAACGCGGTTCGCGTCTTTCCGGGTTCCGCGCCCGTGGAAGGCGGAGCAGGCACGCTGCCCGTAGCCGTCTACCCCAACCCGTACCGTGTGAATGCTGCGTGGGACGGGGGTAGCAATTCGTCGCGCAAGCTGTACTTTTCAAACCTTCCACCGCGCTGCGAAATCCGCGTGTACACGCTGGCCGGCGAGATCGTCGGCGAGATGGAACACGACGCCGCCACCAACCAGGGCGACATCGGCTGGTACGACGCTTTGAGCGGCGACAACCGTGTGCTGGCCGGCGGCGAGCATGCGTGGGACATCCTCTCGCAGAACGACCTCCAACTCGCAGGCGGCCTCTATCTTTTCTCCGTCAAAGACCTCGACACCGGCGAAGTGCAGACGGGCAAGTTTGTGGTGATCTTATGAAGCGTAGTCCAAGTTTCAAGGACCAAATCTGATATTCCGAATCCGACATCCCAAATCCAATATCCCCAATCACCAACCCTCCCCTCCCCATGAAAACTCTTACACGTTCGCTCGTGCTGAGTGCGCTGGCCCTCGGGCTTGCCACTAGCGCGATGGCGCAGCTCGATGTGACTGTGCGCCAAGTTAACGCCGTACCCCAGGCCAACATCGATGTGCTGATTGCGCTCGGAGGCGCTGCCACGCAGCAGGATGTAGACGACAACATCGTTTATGAACTGGAGGGCGAGTTCATCCAGTTTACGGCGGTCGTTCTCAGCGACCCGTTCAACTCGGGCCTTGCCAGTTGGAATACCGACGCCAACCAGCCCAACCGCGTCCACGTATTCGTGCGCGACACCCACGCCGTGGCGATGGGTTACGGGGGCATGACCACGCAGCTCGTCGATGGAAGTGCGGCCGTGACCGATATGGAAGTGGGCGACGTGTACACCATCCAGGGTATTGTCGGCTCATTCGGCGGTGCGATTCAGATCAATCCGACGGCGTTCGAGAACCTGGGATCGTACCAGAGTCTTGGGCTGCCGGACGAGATTATGGATCCTATCCTGGTTACGACGGATGATTTGAACAGCGTTATCAGTACGGGTCCAACGGTGGTGCAAATCAACTGGGCCAACTTCAACGACTATAACGCAGCGTACGTCCGCATGGAAGACGCGCTCGTAACGGACAATAACATCAACGAGGAAGACATGCGCTACAGCTATCAGAGGACATCCTCAGGAACCGACGCCGTGGTGAACTCGGATGACGTTTCAATCCGCTTCCGTAACGACCGCGGACACGGAAATGACTATCCTCCTGAATTTTGGGGCAGCCACCCAGATACGACATTTTTCCCACCAGCCATCGGCGCCGCGATAAGTGTGCAGGGCTATGCCCTCTACCGCGGCTTCGACTTCACGGGCGACAGTTCTAGCCCTCTCGGCGTGCTTATGGTCGTAAGCCCCTGGTACTCATCAGACCTGGAAGTAAGCACCTCCCCGCCGATCTTTGGCGGAGTCATGGGTGCGCATGACGAAGTTTGGGG
>JADFLK010000066.1 GCA_022564455.1 Bacteroidota bacterium | reverse complement strand
AAGGGGATTGTAGCGAGGCGAGTGAGGAATCGAGTACATTTTTTCGATCTTTTGAGGCGCATAGTGGGGCTACGTAACGAAAAAGATCGGAGAAATGGGCCGATTTATCGCCGCCGCAGTAGATCCGTCCTTAGTCAGACAGGCTCCTAGTAGCAGTTGATTGAACGCAGTATCGGCAAAAGCTTAACGGCTATGCGCGGGCGTTCGTCTTATTCCCTTGATTTTTCGCGCAAGACGAACGACGAACGGCGACGACTGGTTGCAACTTGGCCTCATCCCATCCGTTCGAGCGGATCTGCCTACCCATCTTTACCCAATTGTTCTGTGGTTCAGAACGCGTACCGTCCCCCCACAGCGTTTTCGATGATGCCCCCCGTGGTCAAGAATCTCTTGATTGTCAACGGGCTGGCGTTTCTTGCGCAGATGTCGTTCGATGGGTTCATGGGTGAGTGGTTTGCGCTGTGGCCAATCACTGGTGGGAAGTTTCCTGCAACGCTTTTCTATCCGTGGCAGGTCATCACGAGCGGATTCCTGCACGGCGGGTTCGGGCATCTCTTCATCAACATGTTTATGTTGTGGATGTTTGGGATGCGGATTGAAAATGTGCTCGGTTCCAGGCGGTTTGTATTTTTCTACTTCATTTGCCTCGCAGGCGCGAGCGTTCTGCAGCTGCTCATCGTTTCAGCGCCATTTATGTTCGACGTAGGTACACCTGGTATTTTCCCAACGCTAGGAGCTTCGGGTGCCATACTGGGCGTGCTCGCTGCTTTTGGGTTGTTGTTCCCCAACGAGCCGATCTACCTCTATTTTTTCGTTCCGATTCCGGCAAAGTGGCTGGTGCTCGGTATGGCTGCCTTCAACTTGTACGCCGGTGTTGCAGGTACGCAATCCGGAATTGCCAACTTTGCACACCTCGGCGGCATGTTGACGGGTTTTCTCTTAATCCAGTACTGGCGCGGCCGATTGCCCATTAAGCCCAGGCCAAGTCAGGCCGTATAACTTTCGCGAACGAGCAAGGCGCATGGCCGACGTACAATCCCCTCTGTATCGCTTCCAGGTCTGGCGAGCCAACCTCCCGCCGGCTCTGCGCCTGTTGCTGACCATCAACATAGCGGCCTACGCAGCGTGGGTGATTCTGCGGTTCATACCGTCGGTAAGTGCGTTCGTGGTGAAGTATCTGGCGCTGCACCCCGTAATTCCAGATGCCTTCCAGAAGCCGTGGACGCTTCTCACGTACGGCTTCCTCAATCTGGAGGCATCCATCTGGGGGCTCATCGGGGTCATCTTTGCCATGCTGTGGGTGTATTGGATGGGCCGCCAGTACGAAGAGTTTTACGGCGCATACAGGTTGTTTGGCCTCTACATACTGACGACGCTTGGGGGTGCGCTCGCGGCCATTGCGTTTTTCATGCTTAGCCAGGAGCCTTACGAGAGTCTTCGTTTACATGCGGTGTATGGCTCGTGGCCCGCGGCACTTGGCGTGCTTTGCTGCGTAGCCACGCTGCACCCGAATAGAGGGATGGGGTTGTTTTTCCTGGGTGTGGTTCCGCTCAAGTGGATCGCCATCGGGTTTGTGGTGATCGACGTCCTGTTCGGGTTCGATCCCACACACGTTGGTGGTGCGCTGATGGGCTTCTTGTTCGGCTATGCGCAGAAGCAAGGCGTTGATCTGGCAGCGTGGGCACAGCCGTTGTTTGCAAATGCCGGACGGAGTTATGGAGGGTACGCTCCTACCTCCTCCAGAGGTTCTTCTGTGGGCGCGCGCATCCGCAGTTGGACATCGCGCGAGGATGACAATGAACAGCCTCCGCGGCGAAGGCGATCCACACCAGAGAGGAAAGGGGGCTATGCCGATTCGAGTGCTGTGGATAGCATTCTGGACAAGATCCTGGATAAGGGCTACGATTCACTGACGGACGAAGAGAAACGGATCCTTGACGAAGCAAGCCGAAACGCCTGAAACGGAACCGGTCGAGGAGGCATCGGGAGGGGCGGAGGCCCAATCTGAGCTTCCGGAGCAGCCACGTCGCTGGCGCTGGCTCAGGCGGGCGCTATGGGGGCTCTTCCTACTCGTCGATCTTCCCTTGCTCGTCGTGGTAGCGATTGGCCTCGCCGCCGGGAATCTGCATCCTCGGCTCTTCTGGTGGGCACAGCTTCTGGCCATCATGCTGCCGTACCTCGTCATTCCCACGCTCGTTGCTGCCGCGGTTACGATTCTGATGCGCAAGTGGTTCTGGCTTGCTCTTCACGTCGTGCTCCTCCTCCTCGTAGGGCTAAGGGCGTTCCCGCAGGAGCGCTTCGGGCGGAGCATTGAGCCCGCCGACGGGGATCTCACCTTGATGTCATTCAACGTTCCGCAATCGGGGCCAAGCGCAGAGATTCTTGGTGATTCCATGATCGCGCTGGTACTTGCGGAAGAGCCGGACATCATTGGACTTCAGGAATCCTGGGTGGAAGGTGCGCGCTCACACCGTCCGGAACGGAGGCCGCCTCAGATTGAAGCCGTAGTGGATTCGCTCTCGTACCGGCTCGCCGTGCCACTACAGATGAGCAGCCAGCCCGCGTGGCGGAGCAACTCAACAGCTGTTCCTCTCCTCTTCCGTGAACAGGTTGGAGAGGCTGAGGTCGTTGAGCAGACGGCAGTGCGGCTTGGCGAATCGGCCGATCCGGACATTTCGATGGCAATACGGACACACTTCCGCTGGCAGGGCCGCGAAGGCGTGCTCTACAACATCCACCTCCGCTCGTTCGGCGATCAAAAGCCATGGAATGCCAACATCCGTCCGTTCGATGTCGGCACGTGGTGGCCGTACCTGAGGCAGTACCGAGATGTTTACCGCTTGCGTGCAGAGGAAGTAGAAGCCTTGGCCTTACAGATAGACGCAGAGGAGTTGCCGGTGATTGTGCTCGGCGACTTCAACGATACCGCCTACACATGGACCTTCAAACGGCTGCAAGGGGATCGCGCGGATGCGTTCAACGTGGCCGGCGCGGGTTCTGGGCATACCTACCGCTCGGACAAGCCGTTCGTGCGGATCGACTTTGCGCTGGTAGACAAAGCATGGGAGGTGGTGGACGCCGCCGTGCCAAATGTTCGATTCTCCGACCATCGGCCGCTGGTCGTGCGTCTTCGCTGGCGTGACCGCTGATACCCAGTTAGTCCCTTAGGAGGCTGTTGAATTACCGCTCTTTTAGCCCCCTCCTTGGATAAGGAGGGGGCTATTTAACCCCTCCCTTTTTAAGGGAGGTGCCGAGCTTGCGAGGCGGAGGGTTTGGCCTCAGCACATTTTCAACCGCCTCTTAGTCTGCGACGTAGATTCCGCCGCCTCCCCTCTCACCCGATTGTCCTGCTCGCGCGAATGGATGTGCTCCAGAGTTTCGCCCAGATGGGTATCGGGATTGTGCTTCTCTTGGTGGGGGCAGAAGGCCTGGTGCGCGGCGCGTCTGCGCTGGCGCTGCGTTTTGGATTGACACCACTTGTTGTGGGATTGACGGTAGTAGCGTTCGGGACGAGCAGCCCGGAACTTGTGGTGAGCGTGCAGGCGGCTCTCAGCGGCGACGGCGGGTTTGCCGTGGGCAACGTGGTGGGCTCGAATGTGGCGAATCTGGCTCTGATCGTGGGGATCTCGGCCGCACTGAGCCCGATGGTCATCCAACGAAGCCTCATCCGATGGGATCTGCCGGTCATGCTGGCCTCGGCCATCATCCTCGTGCTCTTCCTGTACAACGGACGGCTCGGCCGGATGGAAGGCGCCGTGTTGACGGCTGGCATTATTGCATACCTCACTGTCAGCATTCGTTCTTCGCGGAAGGAAGTCCGGGCGATGAAAGAACTGGAGTTGCCCGATCAGGTAGAAGAGGCTGCTGCCGAGCCCGAAGCCTCCTTGTGGCGCCATCTGCTCCTGACGCTCGGCGGCCTTGCGCTGTTGGTGCTCGGGTCCAACCAGTTACTGGCGGGCGCGATCACTACCGCTGAGCGGCTCGGCGTAAGCAAGGCGGTTATTGGCCTGACGATCGTAGCGGCGGGTACAAGCCTCCCCGAACTGGCCACAACCGTGGTTGCCGCGCTGCGCAAGCACGGCGATATTGCTCTCGGCAACGCTATCGGATCCAACGTATTCAATGCGTTTGGCGTCCTTGGCCCGGCCGCACTCGTGCAACCCATGAACCGCGAAGGCGTCGGCTTCGACGTTGCCGTCGGCGACGATGCGCTCCTCATCATGCTCGGTGTCACAGTCCTAACGTTCGGGTTGCTCTGGACGGGCTTCCGAACCCGGCGTTGGGAAGGATACTTGCTCATCGCCATCTATGGGCTGTACCTGTGGTGGGTCATTCCCAAGTGATGCTTTGCAGCAATGAACATCGCTCCGTTCCGTTCGTAGTTTTCTGGTAATTTTGCACCTATTTGCGTCATCGCAGCCGATGAATCCGATTCGCACAGTCATCCTTCTTGGGATGCTCGTCCTACTTGCCCTTCCGGTTGAAGCCCAGCGCCGTCTCTACAACCAGGCCGAACTTGCGGAGCTCCTCTACGCCCGTGAAGACAGCCTGGAACTGATCCCGGATGTCACCTACCGCTACCACGTCCTCAACCACGAGCGCGAAAACTCCATCTGGGCACGGCACGAACTCTACCAGATGGTGGGCGGCGGCGACGCCAACACCGGCAAGGAAATGCTGGGGATGGTGGAGTTCTTCAATCGCGTGAAGGTGCACGATCTGGGGATAGGGGATACGCTCATTCTGCCGAGTTACTACGATCTCGACCACCGTGCGTACGCGCCATTCCCTCGTTACTATGAAGGCGCCGCCGAATTCGAAAAGCTGTTCATCATCCACAAAGGCGTGCAAGCGTGGGCGGCCTACGAGCACGGCCGCCTCGAGCGTTGGGGGTTGGTCAATACAGGCACGGTGGGTACCCGAACCCCCGCAGGGCGGTTCAACTTTAATTGGAAGGAGGAGCGCCGCGTTTCGACGCTGAGCCCACCCGGCGAAACGTGGTTGATGCGCTGGGTCTTCAACTTCCATCACGCGCGTGGTATCCACATTCACCAATACCAGATGCCTACCGGAGCGCCCGCCAGTCACGGGTGCGTTCGCCTGATCCTTGGAGACGCCCAATGGATTTACAGCTGGGCCGATGCATGGGTGACGACCGCTGGTTCAGGAGAGCGGGGCCTTGGCACCGCAGGTGGACGCATCCTCCAGCAGGGCACAACCGTGCTTGTTCTGGGCGACGGCGAAGAGCCCCTTGGTGCGCCGGAGCGCTTTGTTGAGGTGGACGGCGAGCCAGCTCTTCGCGTGGTAGAGTTACCCGACAGTCCGTACGACGTGCCACCGGGAACGGGCCAGCAGGTTATGTTCGACCGGCAGCGGGCGCAGACGAGCAGCAGCACGCCGTAACACGGAATTGACGCCGCCTTCCCGAACCCGCCTGCCTTGGCCGGGTATCAGCGCGCGATTCTCTTTGCACTCAGGCACTCCCAATGGAGCAGCAATCCACTAAGTCACCTGCTAACGCCGTCGAGCGCCCGCGCCGTATTTCCCGTGCTGTTCAGGTGGGGGATGTACAGATTGGCGGCGGCGCACCGATTTCTGTCCAGTCCATGACGACCGGGAAAACGCACGACGTGGAGAAGTGCCTCGCTGAGATCACGGGCCTGGCCGACGCCGGGGCCGACATCATCCGGGTAGCCGTCCCGCGTCCGGAGGATGCCGACGCCCTCGCCGATATTGTTAAGGGCTCGCCTGTGCCCATTGTCGCGGACATCCACTTCAATTACCAGTACGCCCTGAAGGCCATTGAGGCGAATGTTGCGAAAGTGCGTCTCAACCCCGGGAATATCGGCAAGCCGGAGTGGGAGCGCGAGGTACTGCTCGCGGCCAAAGAGAAAGGGGTGCCGATTCGTATTGGCGTCAACGCGGGGTCGCTGGAGAAGGACCTCCTCGACAAGTACGGCTTCCCGCAGCCCGAGGCGCTTTTCGAGAGCGCCATGCGCCACGTGGAGGTCTGCGAGCGAGAGGGCTTCGAAGATATCGTGATCTCGGTGAAGCACTCCGACGTCTACTTCATGATTCAGGCGTACCGGCTGCTCGCCGAGCGCACGGACTACCCGCTGCATCTGGGTGTTACCGAAGCGGGCTCCATTAAGAACGGCACCGTCAAAAGCTCCATCGGAATCGGGAGTTTGTTGGCCGATGGCATCGGTGACACCATCCGCGTCTCGCTTGCGGCGGACTCCATACACGAAGTCGAGGTCGGCCACCGAATCCTGAAGAGCCTTCGCCTTGGCCGCCCGGGCGTTAACGTCATCGCCTGTCCAACCTGCGGCCGCCTCGCGGGCGATCTGTTCTCGGTGGTGGACGCTGTGGAAGAAGCCATCGCCAAACAGGGGTTCAAGAAAGACCTCAACGTAGCGCTGATGGGCTGCGCCGTGAACGGCCCAGGCGAGGCCGCCGGAGCCGATCTGGGCATTTCACTCGGCCGTGGCCGTGCTCACCTCTTCAAGCGTGGGGAGAACATCGGCACGGTACCGGAAGAAGGAATTGTGGATGCAGTGCTGGAGGCCATTGAGAGCTGGGACGAAGACGCCTGAATCATTTCGCATAAGAAAAGGTGGGTGTGTGGACGAGATGTAGGTTGTTTGCCATGCGTTGCTCGCTTGCTTTGCTCTTGTTTGTAGTTGGTCCTGTCGTGCTTGCGCAGCATAATTTGCGAAAGGATCACGCTAGATGGCTCAACCTCGCTGCCAACTGCATCCTCTACGGCGAGGCTCAGATGATGTTCGAGGACGAGGAGACGGGCGTCTTCGCGTTTGCGTGCAGCGAGAGCGGTGAGCGGTTCGTTTTCATGCTCAACCTCAGCGACGAGAAAAGAAACGTTGAACGGATTGGTGAGGTTGAGCCACTTGTACCGATCTTCAGCAGCAGCGGCGACCTGGCCGCCATCCCCTCTCTCGTCATCACACTTCTCAGTGACGGGGCGGTGATACACTCGAACCCGATTCCGCCTCGTACGGTTGTTGTGTTTCGCCCGATCCGGCAGCGCGACATCCGGCCGCATGGCCTTGACGAATAGTCGGCCGCATGAAAAGTGCCTGCCTCTGTCTGCTCTTCTTCGCCTTTTGTGCGTCTGCGTGCGGCGGAGGCGACGAGAGCGATCAGATGGCTGCTGAAGGTCCGGGTGCGTTGGCCGAGCTTGTCGTAGAGGTTGAGCCGCGTACCGAAGGCGACACACTTACTGCCCAACGCGCCATCTTTTTCTCGGATCGGGCCGGGGCGTTTTTTTACGACGCGGCAGTAGCTGCGCCCGATGATCCGGCGATGGGATTCACGGTGAGCGGCGACCGCATTCTGGATGGATGGGAATGGTGGGTGAGCGAAGATTCCGCCCGGCTGGGCACTTCCGAGCGAGCCCTCGCAGAAGTCAGGCCGGATTTTGCCGTCAGATCGTACGTCGAGCGCGATTCCTTGGGCTTCTTCGCACGGCTCCTGAACCGTATTCAGGGCGGTGGCAAGGCCGAAATCAGAGAGCGGATTACGCTATTGGATGAGCACGGCGCCCTGCTCGTAGAAGTGCCTGATTCGATGGGGATAGTCGCTTTTCGGCCGATTTTTGGAGAAGGCCGGGGCGATGTGATTGACAACCGAGGCGCTTCGCTGCTCGTTGGACGCCCCACCGGTTCGGATACGCTATGGACGGCCATCAGAGCAGGAGGCGGGACCGCAAGTTCGAGCGAGGTCGCGTTTTCAACGCCGGGCGCAGTGGTTGTCGTGACGGGTAGGACGGCCGTCGAAGCCGATTCGCTGGCCGCACTCGTCCTGCGCGATGCCGATCGTTTAAAAGCAGAGCGGGGCGAGCGGATGGCTGAGCTTCTTGCGTCATCGTACATTTACACAGAGAGCGAGGACGTGAACCGCGCCCTCGCGTGGGCGCGGCTCTCGCTCGATGCGCTGGTCGTCAGCGATTCGTCAGAGACCGTGTTGGTGCCCGGCATCCCTGGCGCCGAGCCCATTCCGGGCCGGAGCATACTGTCCAATCTGAACGCCCTGCTCGCTACAGGCGACTGGGAAACGGCGCGCGGCCTTCTCGTTACGTACGGCAGGGCGCAGCGATTCGACGAGCGCCTGGATATCCTGGGCCGTGCGCCCAATGTGGTCCGCCCGGGCGGCGCGGGTGAGTTCACCACGGCCGATGCCACGACGATTTATCTCGCAGCAGCAGGTGATTACGTGCGCACAACGGGCGATCGCGGGCTCGTGTCCGGCGGAACGAACTTCTGGTTCAAGACGGTCTTTGCCATGCGCGGCCTCTACCAGGAAAGCAGCCGCCACGGAAGGCAGATAGGCGACGGCGGGTTTCTCAGCGCCGCCAACGGCGAGACGTGGATGCAGAGTCTCTCGGCCAAGGCCGAATTGGCTACGTCGCGCGGGGGCTATCCCGTAGAGGTCCAGGGATCGCTCTACCGCGCGCTTCGGGCCGCTGCTTCATTTGCCGAGATCATGGGCGTCGCACGCCGCGAGGGAAGTTCGTGGTACGCGGACAGCGCCGATGCGCTGCTTCACAAGTTCCCCGAACGATTTGCCTTGGAAGATCGATTGGTTGACCTGATCGACCGTCAGGGACAGCCAGACCTGTTCCAGCGCCCCAATCCCGTGCTGGCGCTGCGCGACATCAGGGGCTTCCTGGGCAGCGAGGCGCTGAAAGAGGCGGACTGCGCCCTGGCCGTGGGCTGTCGTTTCACTTCCATCGATACGCGCCAATGGAGTCTGGAGCTGCCGAGCCCGCTGATCCAGCTGGAT
>JADFLK010000065.1 GCA_022564455.1 Bacteroidota bacterium | reverse complement strand
GCCTGGGAGATACCCCAACCAATAAAGAAAACCGACGACAGCGCCAACACCGAGAAGAAAAATAATCATCGCTCCCTGTGTAGACGAGAGAGCCATTAGAACCGCACTCGCAGCGAAAAATACACTCACGAGGTAAAGTATGCGGACCACTTTCGCGTTCGGGAATCGTACCATCAGGCGATGGTGGAAGTGGTCGCCGTCAGAATGAAGAAGGGGTTTATTGTATTGAGGCCGGCGGACGAGCGTGATAACCGCGTCCAGAATCGGCAGACCAAGAGCAATAGCCGCAATGGTTAACGCTACAATCGGATTTCCGTGCGCGGTAATGCCTAGCGCGAATACGGCCAGTACATAGCCAAGAAAGTGACTTCCCACGTCACCCATGAAAATGGACGCCGGGCGAACGTTGTAGCGCAAGAAACCAAGTACTGCACCGATGGCGATGGCCACCAGAACAATCCCCGAGATATCGCCTCCTATGGCATGGACAACACCGAGGCCAACGAGCGCAATAGTTACGACGCCGCCTGCAAGTCCGTCCATGCCGTCAATAAAATTGACGCCGTTGACGGTGCCGACCACCCAAATCAACGTGAGCACCACCGAAACGCCCATCGCAACGTCGCCCCCTCCCAGTGCCCCATCAAACACGGTGATGCGAAAACCACCCACAACGACAAGCAGGCTGATAACCGTTTGCGCAACCAGCCTGGGAAGGGCGTGCATATCACGAACGTCGTCGACAAAACCGACACCCGCCATGAGTAGAGCCCCGAGAACGATGAGCGCGGAAGGCATCTCGAACGCAACCGCCAATCCTCCGGGCAGTACCGGCCGAAGAAGGGCAAAAACGCCCAAACCAAGTGCCATGGCCACAATAATAGCCAATCCGCCTACCCGTGGAATCTCTCTTATGTGAACCTTTCTATGCCCATCCGGCCGATCCATCCAGCCCATTCTGAACGCAAGGCGGCGAACCGGTGGGATCAGGATGAGCGAAATCGCCAAGCTCAGCGCGAGAGCACCTATCAAAATCAGAACGAGCATAGAGTCTGGACGATGCGCAAAGGGGCCGGAGATTAGAAGGGGAAAATAGCAGGGCCGTAGGAATATCGCTCGCTGAGCCGGCCACTAAATAACAACCAGGCTATTGGAATCCAAGCGATACACGAAAGCAAAACCGTAGTTCTGCTGAAATGCACGCAAACGCGAACAGATGCCATGTATTGGCGCCGGCTATTGCTAGAGATCCTCTGCAGCGCATGCATGCAAACACGAGGACGCGTGGCAAGAGACGCGGCAATCTCGCTAAACATCAGCACAACACGACCACCGCTCCTCATGCCGTGCAAGAGGGTGCCGAGAGGATATCCAGGTAGACCTCTACTACATGCTCCTATGTATCTCCAGATTTCGACCGCTACAACGCGCGGCCCAGGCGCGTCGGGCTGCGGCTCCACGGCGACCTAGCTTTCGCCGCGCCGTAACGTCTGCAGTTTCTAGAAATACACGACTGCATCTCCAGCGACCTCTCGGTCGAACTCTTTGTCGGGTGCAACGATGGCACTGTAACTCTACACGTCTTTGTGCAGGGATGCCACCAAAGCTAACAATTAATGCGGATGGTGGAGCCCAATAACCAGACAGGAAGGAGCGAAAAGGAAGTTACGTTACCTCACCGGTCGGCTCTGTTGTCGGCATTGCGTTCCTCGTTGCAACAATGGCTACACCCACGAAAAGCCAGAGGTAGTACGCAAACTGCCTGATCTGAAAAGCCTGGTTGATGCTGTTCAGAGGAACAGCGAGCAAAAGAAGAAGCAACGCGATGAGGGCGTACCGCTTTGAATAGCCGTCGGCGGCCAGTCTATAAAGACGGATCACCAAGGCAGTAAGCTTTCCGAAAAACAGAACGAAGCAAGTAAAGCCAACAAAGCCGTAATACAGAAGCAGCGCTAACCAGTACACGTCGTCCAGGATCCAAACAAAGATTGAGGCAAGCACTTCCGGAAGCCTGAAGTGCTCAGCTACAGCCGCAGCCACAATACCGATATCAGAAGAGTAGCCCAGCAGCGTTATACCCCCATCAAAGGCGTAGGGGACGATATACACCACTAGGCCAAGCCGGTTTTCAGCAAGTGCGTGCTCCCGATATTCCTGAGAAAAGACATCCAGGACATAGATATTCTCGGCCAACGCCGAACCCATGCTCAGCGCAACGGCCGCAACAAGGGGAAGAAGAAGAGTGGTCAGCCATAGCGTATTTCTCACCCCACGGATGGCCACTTGATGCATGACCACGACGAGCACCGCCCCAAAGACGGCCATGCGTGAATGGGACAAAAAGGTCAGTAGTAGTGCCAATGCAACGCCGGCACCATAGCGTAGCGGACGCTTTTCGTTCTGCACAATCCAAACCACAAGACCGACTAAAATGAAGTAGCCATAGGCAATTGGCCTCGGCATCGTACCTGTCAGGTCATGCATCTCCCATGTTTGAATCGCACTCAATGAGGCGGTTGAGAAGGTATACCCGCCCCATGCATGAATCACGGAGAAAAAACTGCGCGCGGGCTGCCCTCCAATCCATTCTGCAATTCCAACCGCTGCCTGAACGCCGAAGGCGACGACGATAACACGGGGGATGCGTTTGAGTTGTAAATCGCTCGGCGCAAGCATGATGAGCGCATAGATCAAAGGGATGTACCTCAACAATGCCTTCAGACTGATTGCGGCCTCAATGGCGTCCGCGCCATTCAAGAAGATGGTTGCGATAGCCACCACAATAAAGCCAAGTAGAAACCGGTCGATCCGCCGCCCGATCACGCGGATAGAGCCGTGGTTGGCAAGGTGCAGCGCGGCAGCCCCAAGCGCTACCAGCCACACCAGTACTTCGGGCACCTGTCGAATTGCAACCAGCAAGCTTAGCGGGAGGGGCAGCCACCGCAGCAGAAAGTCCTCCAGGGGCAAATAAAAGGCGAGGCCAAGGAGGATGTTGAAGCCGATTTTGCGTGCGTCCAGTGTCATTGCCTGCAGCTATTCCTCCGGAAAACTACTCCGGCAGAGATCTGAACTGGCGTGCCGTTTGGTAGCTTGCTGCCCATTTTCCACTGATAACCCGATGAACTGGAAGCAAAAGTCTGTTATACAGAATGTGACCGCGAGCCTTCCACGCTGGCTAGGCAGCAAGATATACTACCAGATGCAACGCCGCTTCGGTAAGCTAGGCACTGCCGACCCGCGCAGCCGCTTGGAGGCCGGGCTGCAAATGCTTCGGTACGCCGAGCGCGAAGGGAAAGCGATTGAAGGAAGCACGGTGGTCGAGGTGGGCACAGGCCACCGCATGAACGTGCCCATTGCACTGTGGCTCACCGGAGCGGCCCGTATCTGTACGTACGATCTCAACCCATACCTCCGGGCCAGGCTGGTTTTAGACGACGTTGCGTACATGCGTGCCAACGAGCAAAAGATTTTTGACGTCTTTGGGGATGTCGCCGAACGCGCCATCTTCCAGAAGCGTTGGCATCGACTGATGGACATGCACGTGAACGCCGACAACTTTAAGCATGCGTTCAACGTCGAGTATCACGGGCCCGGCGACGCGGCAAAGACCGGCCTCGCAGATAACAGTGCAGATCTCCACGTGTCGTTTACGGTGTTGGAACACATCTCAACCGCCGTGCTTGGGTCTATTATGGCGGAGGCACGGCGCATTCTGAAAGTTGATGGGCTATTCATCCACCACATTGACTTTACGGACCATTTCGCACACGCCGACAACACCATCACCCATGTCAATTTCCTGCAATTCAATGAACCCACCTGGATGAAGCTGGGAGGCAACCGGTTTATGTACATGAACCGGTTGCGGGTGGATGACATGACAGCGTTGGTTCTCAATGCAAACTTGGAGATCCTCCACGACGACCGTCTCGTTGATGATCGGTCGTTGGAGGCTCTCAACAGCGACCTCGTTGTGGATGCACAATTCCGCAACAAGTCTGCTGAAACGAACGCAACGGCTCGGCAATGGGTTGTTGCGCGTGTTTTGCAGGACGAGACCGTGGCGGCCTAGCCACCTGCAATCGCCGAAATAGTTCGCGAAAGGGCCTCACGCCAACCCGCAGCCCGAATACCGAACGTAGCTTCGATCTTGTCCGTGGCCAGCACGGAGTTCTTCGGGCGCTGCGCCCTGGTTGGGTACTGGCTTGTGCTGATGGGCGCCACGCTCTCCACCCGAGACATGCCTCGGAGGTTGGCTTCATCAACAATGGCTTGCGCGAACACAAACCACGTGGTTGGAGGATGCCCTGCGAAGTGATAGACGCCCCAACTATTCTGCCCCTCAACGAGTTCGCTCGAGATAACCAGAAGTGCGTGCGCAATATCATCGGCAGGTGTAGGGCAGCCGTACTGGTCGTTGACTACCCGAAGTTCATCGCGCTCGCGGGCGAGACTGAGGATCGTATGCACGAAGTTGGAGCCTCGCGGGCTGAACACCCAGGACGTTCGCAGGATGATGTGCCTATCCAGCGCCGCTCGAATCGCCTCTTCCCCTGCCAACTTGCTCCGACCGTAGACACCGAGCGGATTCGGGAGGTCGTCCTCGGAATAAGGCTCGGACTTCCTTCCGTCGAAAACGTAGTCGCTGGAGAGATGGATGAGCGGGATGCTCGCCGCTACACAGGCCAATGCCACGTACTTCGCTCCATCGCGGTTTACCTGAAACGCTAGCTCGGGCTCGTCTTCGGCGCGATCCACATCTGTGTAGGCAGCTGCGTTTACGACGATATCCGGCTGGTGCTCCTCAACCACCCGAAATACAGCGTCTTTGTCTGCGATGTCCAGGCCAGAACGATCCAGTCCGACCACCTCAACCTTTTCAACACCGGCGAGAGCCACTAATGCAGCGCCCACTTGTCCTCTTGCACCGGATACGAGCAGCTTCACTGCACTACGATCGTCGGAGGAAGCGGGAGATCCTCTTCTTCCAGCGTGCCCAAAAATGGGAGATGCTTGTCCTTTGTTGACAACAGCGGGTCGCCGACGGGCCAGGCGATGTTCAAATCCGGGTCGTTCCAGGCGATGCCTCCCTCGTCCTCTGGGTCGTAGTAGGCCGTACACTTGTAAAGAAAATCGGCGGCGTCCGAGAGCACACAGAAACCGTGGGCGAAACCAGGTGGAACCCACAGTTGATAGTGATTCTCATCGTTCAACTCAACACCGTTCCATCGCCCAAACGTCGCCGATCCGGGCCGGATATCGACAACAACGCCGTACACGCGTCCTCGAGTCACTTCAACCAGCTTGCCCTGTGGAGAACGTCTCTGAAAATGTAAACCCCGTAGGGCGCCCCTCACCGACCGCGAGTGATTGTCTTGCACGAACGGGCGATCGACGCCGTATTCGCGGTAGCGTGAGGCATGGAAGCGTTCCAGGAAGAAGCCACGCTCGTCGGTGTAGACCGTCGGCTCAAAAAGAAGAACGCCCTCCAGCGGTGTTTCAATGACGTTCATTGGTGGCTACACTCCTGGGTCAGGTACATCTTCGCCGACCAAATCCATGAGGTAGGCGCCATAAGGGCTCTTCTCCAGAAGACGCGCGAGGCCTTCCAACTGCTCGGATGTGATATACCCCATCCGATAGGCCACCTCTTCCGGGCAGGCGATTTTCAACCCCTGCCGCGATTCGACAACCTCCACAAAATTCGAGGCCTCCAGCAACGACTGGTGCGTGCCGGTGTCGAGCCATGCCGTGCCGCGCCCGAGGCGCTCCACGCGAAGCCTGCCACGCTCCAAGTAGGCCTTGTTGATGTCGGTGATCTCCAACTCTCCACGCGCCGACGGCACCAGATTGCGAGCAATATCCACCACCTCGTTGTCGTAGAAGTACAATCCGACTACGGCGTATCGCGAACGGGGATTCTCCGGCTTCTCCTCAATGCCAATGGCCATGCCGGCGGAGTCGAACTCGACGACGCCGTAGCGCTCCGGATCGCTTACATAGTAGCCGAAAACTGTTGCGCCCTCAGTTCTCCCCGCCGCCTGTTGGAGGGTTGTTGTGAGCCCCTGGCCATAGAAAATGTTATCGCCGAGAATCAGGGCCACACTGTCGTCTCCAATGAAATCGGCGCCGATAACGAAAGCTTCGGCGATGCCATTGGGCTCGCGTTGCTCGATGTACGAGAAGGACATCCCCCACTTCTCCCCCGTACCCAAGAGGCGCTGAAAATGGGTGAGGTCGTGCGGCGTTGAGATGATGAGGACCTCGCGGATGCCCGCCAACATTAGTGTACTGAGCGGGTAATAGATCATCGGCTTGTCGTACACCGGCATCAGCTGTTTGCTGAACGCGATGGTCAGCGGATACAACCGTGTGCCCGCGCCGCCCGCCAGGATGATTCCCTTCATCTGCGTCACCTATTCAACTTGCTATGATTCCCGCTGACACAAGGGCCTGCCAAACCACCTCAACGGCCTCCTCAACCGACATGTTGGCCGTTTCGAGCGTCAGTTCAGCCTCTTCGGGCACCTCGTAGGGAGCGGAGACGCCGGTGAGGTTGGCTAATTTGCCCTGGTCTGATTTCGCGTACAGCCCCTTCGGATCGCGATCCCTGGCTGTTTCGAGGTCCACATCAACGAAGACCTCCATAAACCGGCCCTCGGGCATGAGCGCCCGTACGCGGTCCCGATCTTCCTGGTACGGCGAGACAAACGTGCAGAGAACCATGCTTCCCTGCTCAAAGAACAAACGGGCCACCTCGCCCACACGGCGGATATTCTCGACACGATCGGCGGCCGAGAAGGCGAGGTCGCCACAAAGCCCGTGACGCACGTGGTCTCCATCAAGAAGCATGGTCTTTATGCC
Source organism: Bacteroidota bacterium (assembly GCA_022564455.1). The sequence goes on along the minus strand of JADFLK010000065.1, from coordinate 1,944 downwards.
GGCATCAAACAGGCGACGCTCAAGTGCACGCGCCACGGTAGTTTTCCCCGAACCCGACAATCCCGTAAACCAAATTACGGCGGCCTCGTGGCTACTTGCCGCCTCGCGTTCCTCTCTTGGGATGTTCAATCCTTCCCACACCACATCGGGCGAGCGCATGGCCTTTCTGGCTGCCTCGAAAGCACCGCGCGAAAGGGAGGCCGCCTTCTCGGCAACCTCCTCAGCAGTACGCGTTGCGCCTCTAATCATCCCCGCTGCCACCGTGTTGTTCGAGGAGGGATCGATCAAAATGAACGCACCCGTCTCCTGATTGAGGCGGTAGGTATCGAAGAAGAGGGGCTGGGCCGTGATCAGCTTAACCCGGCCTATCTCGTTGAGTTCGAGCGTTTCTGCTTCTTCGCGATGAAGCGTATCCACGTCTACTCGGTATACCACGTCGCGCACGAAGGCCTTCACCTCGCGCGTGGTGTGCTTCAGGATGTAGTGGCGGTTCCGGTCCAGCGGCTCCTCGCTCATCCAGCACATCATCGCCCCGATTTCGTTATCGACCTGCGGGAGGTTTCCTGGCCGAACGAGCATGTCGCCTCGGCTGATGTCGATCTCGTCTTCGATGGTGATCACGACGGGCTGGCCGGCGCCTGCCGCCTCCTGATCGCCATCGAACGTGGTGATCTCCTTAATGCGGCTCTTTTTACCCGAAGGCAGAACCATCACTTCCTCACCGGGCCGAACCACGCCGGAGGCGATGGTGCCCGCGTATCCGCGGAAGTTCTGGTGCGGCCGGATGACCGTCTGAACGGGGAAGCGGAAGTCGATCAGGTTGCGGTCGGAAGCAATGTTCACGTGCTCCAGGTAGTGCAGGAACGTAGACCCGTGGTACCAATCCATGTGCTCGCTCCGGTCCACCACATTGTCTCCCTTGAGTGCCGACACGGGAATAAACCTGATGTCGGCAACGTCGAGCCTGGCGGAAAACGCTGTGTACTCGCGCTCAATGGCAGCGAAGACCTCCTGCGAGTAATCCACCAGGTCCATCTTGTTGACGGCGACTACAATGTGGGGAATGCGCAAAAGTGAAGCAATAAACCCATGCCGTTTCGACTGTGTGAGCACTCCGTGTCGGGCATCGATCAGCACCACGGCGAGGTCGGACGTGGAGGCGCCCGTCACCATGTTGCGCGTGTACTGAACGTGCCCGGGCGTATCGGCGACGATGAACTTGCGCTTCGGCGTTGCGAAATACCGGTACGCCACATCGATAGTGATGCCCTGTTCGCGCTCGGCGCGGAGGCCGTCCGTGAGCAGTGCCAGGTTTACGCCGTCTTCCCCCCGGTTGAGGCTGGCCTGCTTGATGGCCTCAAGCTGGTCCTCGAAAATGGATTTCGAATCGTAGAGCAGCCGCCCGATCAGCGTGCTCTTTCCGTCATCCACACTGCCCGCCGTCGTAAACCGTAGCAGGTCCATTTCGAGGTAGGCGGCGCCGGATGCCGGCGGCGCATCGGCGCTGGGCATGTTGCCGTTCCTTTCAGACATAGTTTGGAGGGTGCTGTACGTACTGCAAGGCGTGCTGGTGGATATTGTTATGTGGATACGGTTATGAGGCTGTTGAAATATCCCATCTTGCCTGCGACGGCCACTCTCCCCGCAAGCCTGCGGGGCAGGCGCCCGATCTCTGCGTTCCGAGATTCTCGCCGAATCACCGATTCGACTGCGATCTCGCGCCTTGATCTCGACCAAGATTGGCTCGTCTCGGCGACAGAGCGGATAATTCAACAGCCTCCTAAGAAGGGGGCGGTTTATAGAAGTCGAGAGGCCGCCGTTTGTTTGAGCGTATCATTCTCCTATTCCGTTTGCCAATTCCTCCCACCATGCGCGTCGGCCTGCTACTCCTTCTCGTTGCCGTGTTCGCGTCCGCCTGTGCATCCCCACACGTCGTGGTGCAGG
>JADFLK010000428.1 GCA_022564455.1 Bacteroidota bacterium | reverse complement strand
CCCACGAGATCGACAAGCTGATTGCCTACGTCGGCGAACAGAAGACGATCACGGAAGACGACGTGATCCACGCGGCGGGGCACTCGCGTGAGGCCAACGTTTTCGAACTTCAAAAAGCCATCGGGCAGGGGGCGTACGAGCGCTCGCTGTCCATCACCGACGCGCTGCTTTCGGGCGCCTCCAACCGGCAGGGCGAGGCCCTGATGGTCGTTTCTGTGCTCGTAAGCTATTTTACAAAGCTTTGGAAACTGACATCCTGTCTGGAAAAGCGGATGCCCGAAAAGGACATGGCCGGTCATATTGGCGTGTCGCCCTTCTTTCTTGGCGAGTACATCCGGGCACTACGAACCTATAGAACTGCCGAAATACACCGCGCCTTCGACGCCCTACTTGCCGCCGATGTGGAGTTGAAAGGCGGCTCAGAGAGAGGCGCACGTCTCATTCTGACACTCGCACTCGGTCGTCTGTGTGCCCGCACGCCCGCTTTTTCCTGAAACCCAGCCTTGATCCTTCCGTGAAGTACTAATTGCTCCGATTCAATTGTTTAACCGACAATTCGGGCACGGTCCTTGACTTCCAGGGCCTACCTGACAGATGTTTCGTTCCGGGACGGACTGTTCGCTCCGAATCTTCGCCCCGGCGCTACCGCCAATCCAAGGTGCCTACATGCCGAACACGCTGAAGAAGCAATCTTTCGCGAAGGCCTCGCGCTCCCGTTTGCGCGCCAAAAAGCACTTCGACGTCCTCGTTCAGATGAGCGACGAGGATCTGATGTCGCAGTTTCAGGCGGGTACGGTCGAGGCGTTCGACATCCTCGTCGGCCGGTACAAAGATCCGCTGACGAACTACATCTACCGCTTCCTCGGCGACATGAAGGAGTGCGAGGATCTCCTGCAAGAGACCTTCCTCCGCGTGTACCGCAACCGCCACTCCTACCGCCGCATCGCCAAGTTCTCGACGTGGCTCTACACCATCGCCGGCAACCTCGCGCGCTCGGAGTACCGCAAGCGCAAGCGCCGCCGCCTGTACTCGCTCCAGTCCGTAAACCGCGACGACGAGGAGTACGAGGTGGAGATCCCGGACGAGACCTTCTCGCCCGATACGCACACCGAGAGCAGCATCCAGGACCGTCACATCCAGGAGGCGCTCAAGCAGATCCCGGAGGAGTTCCGCGAGGTCGTCGTGCTCCGCGACGTGCAGCAGCTTGCCTACGAGGAGATCGCCGAGATCACTGGCCTTCCGATGGGCACCGTCAAGAGCCGCATCAACCGCGGCCGCACGAAGCTGCAAGGCCTCCTTAAAGACGTCTACATGCCGTCGTCCGACTGACTGCCTCATTTGCCCTGAAACGGCCTCGCAAAGCAGCAGGGCCGTTTTTGCCTGGCGGCGGATAGCTTTCCACCGAGCATCCTTGCAGGCGATTGGCCGGGCGCTGTACCTTCGGCTCCCCATTTTGGGCCCTTAGCTCAGCGGTTTAGAGCGCTCGCCTCACACGCGAGAGGTCACAGGTTCGAATCCCGTAGGGCCCACGGTTTGGAGTATGGGTGCGTGAGGGTGGTTTGCCCGTCCTTCCCATGCAGCGCAGCTTCGCTGGCCGTGGGTCTCACTCCTCATGCAGAGGTGCAGTGAGTCTCAACAAACGCTCTCATCCTCTCATATTCCTCTTCCTCTCATACAGTGGTGAGTGAGATGATGAGAGTCTTTCTCGGCCAGGTGAGGATACTGGCATCGGTTTTGAAGATGGATGGAGGTTACTTCAGAAGTGCATAACGATGTTTCATTCTCATGGGACGTAACACGGAGTTGACGTGCGCTGCGCTTGAAGTGTCTCACCCGTTGAGGCGACCTTAGCTCCGTCACGGACCAGGCTCGCCTTGCAACTTCTTCCCCTTTCTCCAGAGCATCCCATGCCGGTCTATGCGTCGGCGTTCAAAGAGGCAAGGCCTCCGGTTGCCGTCATCGGCGCCGGGGCGATGGGCCGCATTCTCGCACTACGGCTGGTTGAGCGAGGCTACCCGCTGCGGGCAGTGCTCAGCCAGACGAGAGCACACGCCGACGAGTTGGCAAGGGCCGCAGGCGCTGGGGTTGCGTCCGATGACTTCTCGGATCTCCCCAGCGACGTACGCCTCGTGGTGATCGCCGTCACGGATGCCGCACTGGTCAATGTCGCCGAGTTGCTGACGGGCGTGGCCCATCCCTGGCGAGAGACGGTAGTGATGCATACATCCGGCGCGCT
>JADFLK010000427.1 GCA_022564455.1 Bacteroidota bacterium | reverse complement strand
GTTCTACAGCGTTCATTTTCCGGGCGGGCGCTTCCCTGGCCCTCATGCGCTCGCCGACAAGCTGCCCCTTTGGATGGGCCGCATTTCGCCGCCGAAGCTGCCTACCTCGCCCGATAAGCGGTTGGCCGATCTTGGGCTCGTTGAGATGCTGAATGTCCATGTGCGGCTGGTGTTGGCATTCGCGCAGCGATCAAACAACACGTAGGGGTGCGATAAATCACGTCCTCAACAACCATCCCAGATCCGCATCCAAAGGCAGATCCTGCGGCTCCTCGCCGTAGCGGAAGATTCGCAGCGCTTTCGATCCCAGCCATTCAACCTGGCCGCTTTCGATCCGCAGCGCCGTGCCTTCCGGCATTGCTGCAACCACGGCATCCCGGTTCAACTCGACGAACTCAGCAAGGCGATCGGCGCGTGTCTCACCCTGATGGCCCGGCGGATGGGCGTCCGTGTAGTGCGGGTTGATCTGGAAGGGCACGAGGCCCAGCGCGTCGAACGACGGTGGCTCCACAATGGGCATGTCGTTCGTAGTGCAGATCGACGGCCCGGCTACGTTCGATCCAGCACTCCAGCCCGTGAACGGCATCCCGGCACGGACGCGCTCGCGGATGGGCTCCAACAAGTCTTGTACAGCAAGTTGTTCGAGCAGCCGAAACGTGTTTCCGCCGCCGATGGCAATGGCCTCGGCAGCGGAAACTGCCGCTACAGGATGGGGCGCGTCGTGAATTGAATCCAACTCGTACCCCAATGCCGCGAACGTCTTGCGGACTTTATCAGCGTAGTCGTCGTACGACACGGTGACACCGGCAAATGGCACAAAAAGCACCCGCTGGACATCATCCCCAAGAAAACCCGAAAGCCACGGCCGCGCGTGTTCGAGGTAGCCCTGGCCGGCGTTAGTCGAATTACTGAGCAGGAGAAGCCGCATAACTCAGGGGTCTATCAGGTTCAGGGGATCGTAATGTGGCGAGTGGGGAATGGGCCGATTAACCGCCGCCGCAGTAGAATCATCCTGAGCCTGATAGGCCCCTAAACTTTTACGATGCGGACTGACTCAATGCGGTTGGCGCTGGCCTGCAGCACCGTGAAGCTGAAGCCCTCGAACTCGAATGTCTCATGGGCTTCGGGGATGGAGCCGAGGCGGTCGAGGAGGAAGCCGGCTACGGTGTCATAGTGGCCCTCCGGTAGGGCGATGCCCATTTTATCTTCGAGGTCTTCCAGCTCCACGCGCCCGCTGACGAGCCACGTAGTTTCGTTGACGCGGCGCATGGGGGCGACCTCGGCGTCGTGCTCGTCGCGGATGTCGCCGAAGAGCTCTTCCAGGAGATCCTCCACGGTCACGATACCCGCCGTTCCGCCGAACTCGTCGATCACCACCGCGAGCGATGTACCGCTACGCAAGAAGGAAAACAGGAGGTCGCGAGCGGGCTTCGACTCGGGCACAACGTGCACCGGCCGCACGATGTCGGCCAGCGAATCCGGATTGTGGAAGAGGTCGTGCGCAAGGATCACACCCACAATCCGGTCGATGTTCTCGCGGTATACCGGAAGGCGCGAAAACCCGGTTTCCACAAACCTCGAACGCGCAGTATTCAGGTCGATCTCTTCACCCACAGCCTCGATTTCCGTACGCGGGATCATCGAGTCCTTAACGCGAAGCGTCCGCAACTCGAAGACGTTGGAGAGGATTTCGGACTCCTCCGCATCAAGATCCAGTGCGCCCGTTTCGCGGCTCTCGCGGATGGCCAACTCGAAGTCGGAAACGAGGAACTGCTGGAAGCTCTCCTTGGGGCCGCCAAAGAGCCGCACGACGGCGTTGGACGCCCACGAGGTCAGCTTGATGAACGGGAGGAACAACCAGTAGGTCAGCTTCAGCGGAGGGGCGATAGCGATCAGCGCTCGCTCGGGTGGGTCGCGTAGCAGCGATTTAGGAATGATCTCGCCGAAAACCAGCACAATGAAAGCTGCGATAATAGTCTGGAGCATCAGCACCCAGACCTCAACCGCAGGCGTGCCAAGGACGTTCGCGCAGAAGTTCGTCAGCGGGTCGTGGAGGACGATGCTCATCAGGGTCGAGTAGAGCACCAGTGCTACGTTAGTGCCGACGAGCGTCGTGGTGAGGAACATGCCCGGATCGTGGAGGAACTCTTGCATAATCCGCCCAACGAAACCCTCTCTGCGCGCGCGAACCTCTGCGCGCAGCCGGTTGGCCGTAACGAACGCGATCTCCGTGCCGGAGAAAAACGCGCTCAGTACGA
>JADFLK010000064.1 GCA_022564455.1 Bacteroidota bacterium | reverse complement strand
GCCCGCCTCATTGAGGCTGACAGTGTCCTGAATTCGCGGACTTTCTTTCCGATACTCGAGGTATCCGACGGAGAAGAGGATCTTAGTGTACTGGATGTGGCCTATCTGCTGTTCGATCGGGTGACTTTCGAATCACTGCGAGAACAAGACATGATTAGAATTACCGCAGTTAGTTCAGTGGCGGAGGAAGCAGCACGGATTGCAAATATGTATGCTGAGGAATACCGCAAGGTGACGCTAGAGGAAAGCAGAGCGAGCGTTGTTGCTGCACGAACGTTTCTGGAACAGCAGGTGGGCAATTTGAGTGGGGAGCTTGATGAGATTGATGATCAGGTAGTGGCCTTTTCGCAAAGTCGTCGAATCCCGGAACGGGGATACGCAGGTGAACAGTTGGTTCAGCAGTATGCTTCGTATCGAGCACAGCAAGATCAAACGAGACTGCAGATTGAGTCGCAGCGCCATGCTCTTAATGTTATCACCGAGGAACTGGATCGAGTATCCCCTGAAGAGGGCTACACACGACCACGTACACAAGGGCTGGAAGCCGAGATTAGCTCCTTTGATCAGCGAATCGCCGATTTAAAAATTCGAACCGAACCGTATTACAGCGTCAATCCAGACTTGTACGGGAACGAGAGCGAACTGCCTGAGCTTCAAGAGCTTATAGGTCAGATTCAGCGCTATGAGCAGCGCCGCGAGGGCCTGACCTCCCAGCTGGCTGCTCTCACCGAGGGTATACCGACGGTTCACGACGAGGCCTACGTCGCTCAACTACGAACACAGCGTGCGGAACGGCAAGCACTGCTTGGAGGTCTGGAAGCCCAGTCTCGGTCCCTTGAATCTCGAGTCGGCGGGTTTGCTGGTCAGCTTCAAGGCATTCCGCGTCAGACCGTTGAGCTTGCACAACTGGAACGGCGGAAAGCGGTAGTGGGCAGTTTCTACAATACGTTCTTGGTCGAGCTTCAACGCACACTTATTGCCGAAAAATCCGAACTGGGGTATGTGAGTATTGTGAGTGCGGCCTCAACTCCGCGTTCCCCTTTTCGGCCTAACATGCCCCAAAATGTGATCCTTGGTCTCTTGTTGGGTCTAGGGTTTGGCGTCGGGCTCGCCCTTGTCCGCCATGCGACGGACCGTCAGCTGCGCCGCCCAGAAGATCTGCAGATGAAGGGGTACCGTGTCCTCGGTGTTGTTCCATCGATGGATAAGCAAATAAAGGCGATGTTCGACGGATCAGATGAGGTTGAGGTTGAGGGGAAGACAATCTCCTCACTTTTGATGGCGCGTATTGACCCTTGGTCCCCCATCACGGAAAACTTTCGGCTCATTCGAACGAACCTTAGCCACACGTTTCCGGCACCGCCTAAGGTGCTGTTGATTACGAGTCCGGAACTGGGAGCAGGGAAAACCGTAACGTCGGCAAACTTAGCCGTTTCGATGGCAGTGGGTGGGCAGAAAACGCTGCTGATTGATGCAGACATGCGACGGCCGGGTGGGCATATTCTTCTCGGTGAAGAGAATCAAATCACTCTGGCCAATCTTCTCTTGGACGGAGACGTTCCACATGCGAACAACGGAACTCCACAAAGCGTGGAGGACCTTTTCAGTCAGTTTGGCACGGACGTAGATAATTTGTCCTTCATCCCCGCCGGAGATGCAAAATTGCCACCTTCCGAGTTAATTGGCACCGAGAGGTTCACGTTTCTCATCGAGTCTGCTCGCCAAGTTTTCGACGCAATCCTGATCGACTCACCACCTGTGCTCGTGGCCACCGACGCGCTTCTCCTTGCGGAAGCGGCAGACGCCTCGCTCATGGTCGTCTCAGCCAATCAAACCGACCTGAAGGCTTTGGAGCAGGCACGTTTGGCGCTGGAGGGCGTTGGCCTGCCTCTTGCCGGCATCGTGGTGAACCGCTTTGATGACTCGAAGCGTAGGGGTTACGCTTACGGCTATTCGCCGGAATACGTTCAGGCATACAAAAGTTCGATCTAATCATCTCTCGACGACGCCCAAAACGATGATGCAACGCTGTTTAGCGGTCTCAATTATTCTTCTCTTGGCCGTATTACCTGTCTCAGCTCAAGGCACGGGGCTGGCGGCGATGGAAAACCTGTATGCCAGGCCCGGTCATCCGACTATGGTGATTTATGTGCTCGGAGATGTTGCAACAGCGGGAAGATGGCGTGTGGAAAGAGGAGTTCAGTTGTTGGACTTGCTCGCTGTTGCCGGACCTTCGGTCGTCATGACGGAGGAAAGTGAGACGGTGGAAGACGTTCGCGTTAAGGTGTTTCGTGAGGCTGATCAAGGCCGAAGGCTCACATTCAACGAATCGATAGAATCGCTTCTGACCAGTGCCAACGCTTCGCTGTTACTGGAGGAAGGGGATGTCGTGGTAGTAGACATCATTGAGAAGCGGCAATCAACGACGGTTAGTTTGCGCGAAGTGCTTGCAATCGCGACGAGCGTCGCAAGCCTCGTTTTGACCGCTGTTGCCCTGGCAACAAGGTAGGATTGTTTGGGTTGACTCCTGAAATTCAAGACCGGAGATGAGCGCGAAAAACGATCAATTTCCTAACAACGAGCTCCAGCCCACGTCGCGCCAAAACGGGCGTTTACCGATGCTTGAGGACGTGCGACGAGGGAAAGGAGATCCTGGCATTGGGGTGATGCGGGCCCTGCTCGGAGAAGAGAAGCGGCGGTTCAGTCTGACTATCGTGCTCGCAGCGGTCGCGGCAGTTCTGGAGGGAATTGGAATCGGTCTCCTCTTGCCGTTTTTGGAAAACCTGTTGAATCCGAACTCGAGCCCACTCGCGACAGGCTGGAGTTGGTTCGACCGCGTGGTGCTTGCCGTCGATCAAGAGGCTCTGGTCCGGTTGTACCGCGTGTCGGCTCTGATATTGTGCAGTATCTGGTTACGCGTACTCGTTGCGTACGCCGGATCGGTGGTTAGTACGACCATGATAGAGGCCATCCTCGATAGACTGAGAAGGAGGCTTATCGACCAGGTGCAGTCGGTAGCCGTCAGTTTCTTCTCCACCGCGCGCACGGGTGACATCCTGAACACTATCACGACAGAGATCACTCGGATGCAGAGCCTGTTTCAAATCGCCCGGATGTTCATTGTTACGGGTTTGATGCTCGTTGTGTATGTGGTGATCATCATAGCCTTATCGTGGCAGTTGGCGCTTCTGACGCTGGCGTTTTGCGGTTTGCTGTTTGGAGTGCTCAATGGGTTGTTACGCAAGCTGAGATGGAGTGGCCGTGTCATTGCACAAAATCGTGCGAATGTGTCAATGATGACCAGCGAGATTATCGGCGGAATACGTACTATCAACGAGTTTGGTACACAGGCATACGAGGGGCGGCGGTTCGGCGCCGTAAGTGAGGAGGCTCGCATACAGAACGTTTCGGCCTACATACGAAGCGCGCTTGTCGGCCCACTTTCGCAGGGGATTGCCGCGACCACTCTAATCGTAATGGTCATTGTTGCCGTGCAACTGCTCATTTGGCCGGGTCATATGTTGACGGCCGCACTGTTCGCATTTCTCGTCGTGCTGCTTCGCCTACTCCCGCTGGTGCAGAGCGTCAATACAGCTCGGGCCGAGTGGTCCGTTTACAGAGGTGCGCTCGATCGGGTGACGGATCTGTTGCGAAGAGACGACAAGCCCTACCTTGTCGATGGGAACAGACCGTTTTCCGGAATTACGAATTCTATCAGGCTCGACGGTGTATCGTTCGGGTACGAGCCGAAGCAAGTCGTGATCGACGCTGTGACACTAGAGATCCCGTGCGGGAAGATCACGGCTGTTGTCGGCGCGTCTGGTGCGGGGAAGTCGACACTTGTTGATCTGATCGCTCGATTTTATGATCCTGATCAAGGAATCGTGAGCTTCGATGGAGTTGATTGTAGAGAATTGCAGATTGCCGATATGCGACGGGGGATATCGGTCGTGAACCAGCACACGTTCCTTTTTAACGATTCTGTTCAAAACAACATCGCCTACGGCTTGGAAGGTGCTTCCGAAGCGAGTATACGTGAGGCCGCAGAAGAGGCAAACGCGATGGAGTTCATCCGTGAGCTGCCTCATGGGTTTGATACAATGCTCGGCGAACGAGGCGCCCGGCTGTCGGGCGGGCAACGCCAGCGAATTGCGATCGCTCGGGCACTGTTGCGCAATCCAGACATTCTCATTCTTGATGAGGCTACGAGCGCATTGGACAGCGTGTCGGAGCAGCTCGTACAGGAGTCGCTCGAACGTCTGATGGAAGGACGAACCGTTATCGTAATCGCCCATCGACTTTCAACGGTGGAAAGCGCCGATCAGATCATTGTTTTGGAAAACGGCCGGGTTCAGGAGGTGGGCACGTACAAGGAGTTGATAGAGAAGAAAGGGCAGCTATGGGAATATCACACACTTCAATATCAACTTGTATAGGACATATAAATATATCATCTAACTTATGTATATATATTATGGACATCATAAATGTGCTTCTACGTGGATCTGGCAAATCATTGCCGGTGTATGCAAGAATATTGGTCTCAGTCACCGCCTCGTTCTCGATCGGCTCACTCCACTCGCGAGAGGGCCGTTAACGGACTATACCGAGACGTTCTCTCGCAGCGAGATGGGGCAGTACCTGGTGGCGGCCAAGGCGGACATGGTCTCATGTATTACGGCGGATATGGAACAAGCGAATGCGCTGTCCGGCTACTTGGGAGTGCATGTCATTCGAGACCCGCGAGACATTATTGTGTCGGCATATTTTTCTCATCGAAACAGCCACCCTGTCGAGGGCCTGCCCCACCTTCAGGTGCATAGAGAGCGGCTGAGGGCATGCAGCCTAGAGGAAGGCTTGCTTCTTGAAATAAAGTTTTCGAATGAGGAGATCAACTCGATAGGCGAATGGGACTACAATCAGCCGAATGTTCTGGAACTCTGTATGGAAGACCTTACAGGACAGCCGTACAAAGGATTTCTCGAAATATTTGGCTTCCTTGGTTTGCTTCAGGCAGACGAGCCTCATCGGTTATTTCAGGAATTGGACGTGTTTCTGAAGCATGTGCGAAACCGAGTTGCCGGGCGCTACACATGGCTCAGGCGGGCGCGCCATCCGATGAAGGCAACAGGCCAACTCATCCTGGGAACGGTCTACAAGCAACGATTTGAGTCAAAGACAGGTGGCAGGCGACATGGCGAAGTAGACGAGAACAGTCATTACCGGACAGGCATACACGGAGACTGGGTTAACCATTTTACGCCGCCTGTCATTGACCTCTTCAAGGCGAAATACGACAACCTATTGGTCAATACGGGCTACGAAGACGATACGGCATGGGGACGAGCAGCATCCGGGAGCACCGCAAGCCGTGCGCTTCCGGCAGCGAGGGTGCTCAGATGAATGTCTTCTTCGTCGCACAGCGGTATCATCCCTTTGTAGGCGGGGTGGAGACACAGACTCGCATGGTTGTGTCAGAACTCGCGGTGCGAAACCACGTGGAGGTCGCTGCACTGACTTTTCGCGAGGCGGCGATCCCAGACCGTTTGCGTGTCATCGAGGATAGCGTGCTCGTTCCGTCGTTTCCGAGTTATGCAGACGGAGACATCCGGATCCACTCCCTCTCTCCGTCGTGGACGGAACGCGCTCGCTTGTCGCCCATTGCCGTTCGTGCGATTCCGAAGCTCCAGCGTTACTACTACCAACAGCTGAAAGCGCTTGGATACCGCTCCTTCAGGACCGTATTCATTCCCAAGTTGCGCCACCTAATGCGAGGATTCGACGTCGTTCATTCCGTGGCCGGCAATTATCTGGGGTGGGCGGGCCAGGAGGCAGCCCTTGACCTTGGCATCCCCTTCATATGTAATCCGTATGTGCATCCCGGGCAGCATGGAGACGATGCGGCGAGTGTTGAGTTCTATAACCGCAGCGACATTGTCTTTGCGCTTCTCGATACGGATCGGCAGATCTTGGATGACCTAGGGGTGGCTCCAGAGAAGGTGCGATTGGCCGGTGTCGTTCCGCTTCTTCCTGCCGAGACGAATCCCGAGCGCTTTCGGCGGATTCATCGCTTAGACGATGCGCCTATCGTCCTCTTCGTCGGCCGAATGGTGGACTATAAAGGCGTGTCGGCACTGCTTGAGGCGGCCCCTCTCGTATGGGAGACGATCCCCGACGTTCGGTTTGTTTTCATCGGGCCTGCCAGCGACTCTCGAGCGCGCAAGATGACGAATACCGATAGCCGGGTACTCTACCTGGGACGTGTCGACGAAGAGGAAAAGGCAGACGCCCTCCACGCATGCGACATCTTCTGTATGCCGTCCGTTCATGAGATTCTTCCAGCCGTCTATCTGGAAGCATGGACATACGCGCGTCCAGTCGTCGGTGGGATGGCGCCGGGATTATCCGACCTGATCGAAGGCAACGAAGCCGGGAAAGTCGTCGAGCAGGATCCCCGGGCTCTTGCAGAAGTCCTGCTTGGTTTATTCTCGGATCCGGAACGGCGCCAATTTTTTGGCGAGAATGGCAAGAGGCTGGTTCAGAGCCGCTATTCTAAGGAGGCTCTTATCGGGACCTACGAGCGTGCCTATGAAGCCCTGACGGAGAATCGGAAGCGCCACGAAACCGGGCACTCATCGCAAGATCCACATCAGATACAAACAAGTTCAGTGAGGTGATATGCAGCGCGTATTCATAACCGGAGGAGCGGGTTTCATCGGCCGGTGGGTCGTTGCCGAATGCCTTCGCCGCAGGTGGAAGGTGACCGTGTACGATAATCTCTGTGCCGGCACGATGGATAATCTTGAAGAGTTCTCGGCGGAGATCGAATTTGTGAGGGGAGATGTTCTGGACCAGCGGCTACTCGAGTCTGAGTGTGCCCGGGTTCGCCCGGAGGTCGTGATTCATCTCGCTGCACTCCACTTCATCCCCTATTGCAATGCGCATCCGGAGGAAACCCTCCGAGTAAACGCGGAGGGTACGTTTACCGTGCTGAAGGCGGCGGTAGCTGCCGGAGCAGAGCGGGCTGTCATCGCGTCCAGCGGCATCGTCTATCCTGGGGTTGACTCTCTCTTGAAGGAGGAAATGCAGGTGGAGCCTCCAGATGTGTACGGTCTCTCAAAGGTATTGGCCGAGAATGTGGCGGAGTATATGGGGCGAACCACACTCCTGGCGTGCGTCTCGGCTCGCCTATTCAATACGTATGGCCCGTTCGAGACCAATCCTCACCTTATACCGCATATTATGGAAGAGGTGCACAAAGGGACCGATATCCATCTTGGCAACATTCACACGAAGCGGGATTACATCTACGTGGAGGACACGGCCCGGCTTCTCGTTGAGTGTGTGGAAGCCGCAACAGAAGCCCATACGATTGTGAATGTCGGGACGGGTGAAGAGTACTCGGCAGAAGAGATTGTCCGGATGACAGGAGAGATCCGAAACCAACCGCTCCAAGTTCTATCGGACCCTGCTCGCGTCCGCTCGGTTGACAAGCTCCATCAGCGCGCGGATATCACAACGCTTCGTCACCTAACAGGTGCAGAACCAAGGATACGCTTGCGGGAAGGATTGACACGACTCTTGCAATTCGAGAGCCTCCTACCTTCTGTCGAAGCGGGATAACCGACCGAATTATGGTGATCAGACCCACCAGAAATCGTATGAGAATCGGGATGGTCGGAACGACGTACCAACCGATTGTTGGAGGTATGGAGACGTACCTCAGTCGGCTAACCAGAGAATTTGTCGAGGCCGGGAATGAGGTCGTGGTCGCGACGCGCTTTGTGGAAAGGAGACCGCTGGATTCGCGCGCTCTCTATGCTTCCTCTGAACGAATGCGTTTTTACGACGATGAAGGCGTTCGAATAACAATTATTTCTCCTCCAAACTGGATGCAATTCGCCTTCCCCCTCCTCTATCGAATGCATTTCTACGGTGTAACGACGGGATTAGCGAGGAAGGTAGCCGTACGAGCTTTTTGTCCTGCTCTTCGGGGCGTTCTCAAAGGTTGCGATGTCATCCATTATAGCGGGACGGGGCAAGAAATGCTCGGATACGCAGCTGCCAGAATTGCTGCAGAGATGGGCGTGCCGTTTGTTGTGACTCCTCATACGCACGCGGGAGCCTGGGGAGACGGAGTTGGGGATTTTCAACTTTACGGTAGAGCCGACAAGACGATCGCGCTGACTGAGGACGAGCGTAGCCGGCTGGTCGGGGGAGGATTGAAGGAGGGCTCCGTTATCGTAGTTAAACACGGTTCAAATGCGTCATCGGCTGCATCCGGCCTGCGTTTTCGGACAAATCATGGCGTAGATGGCCCGATGGTTTTCTACCTCGGTCGAAAGACGAAGGCAAAAGGATATCAACTCCTGCTCGATGCAGCGCCGGAAGTATGGAAACATTGCCCGGAGGCGATGTTTGTCTTCGCTGGTCCCCTTGATGCCAACGACGATTTCCGAAAGGAGGTGTTGTCGGATCCTCGCATCTTGGATCTTGGTGTGTTGACGGATGGGGAGAGAGACGATGCCTATGCTGCTTCCGATATTGTGTGCGTACCATCGAAGCAGGAGGCTTTCGGGCTCGTTTATGTTGAGGCCTGGGCTTTTTCCAAGCCGGTCGTCGCGCTGAGAATTCCGACGCTCGTTGAAATCGTTGAGGGCGCCCGAGGAGGGCTGCTTACTGACCATACGCCTGTGGCTGTTGCTGACGCATTGACTACACTACTCGCTGATCCCGGTCTTCGTAGCGAGTTGGGTCGGGC
This sequence comes from Bacteroidota bacterium, assembly GCA_022564455.1. The sequence goes on along the minus strand of JADFLK010000064.1, from coordinate 224 downwards.
TGGATACGATACCGCGAGTGGCCGTACATGGGGGGCAGTAGCGCTTGATACGCTTGGGGTTTACCGGCAGGCCATAGAACAGAATGCCTGAGATCGGTCGTCTTGTTTTCAGCGAAATGACCCTCCGGGAACGACCCAGACCCAATCAAGCAAGCGGTTGAACGATTGATACCCCTAGCTCCTCTCACCGTAGGGCTTCTTTGTAGGTTTTATCTCACGCCATT
>JADFLK010000063.1 GCA_022564455.1 Bacteroidota bacterium | reverse complement strand
GCCAGCACAAGAACAAGGACAAGGCGCTCCGTGTGCTCCGGGCGCGGCTCTACCAGATGGAGCGCGACCGCCTCCACGCTGAACGCGCCGACGCCCGCCGTGCGATGGTGGGCTCCGGTGACCGCTCCGCGAAAATCCGCACCTACAACTGGCCCCAGGGGCGGGTTACGGATCACCGACTGGAGGGCGCCGACAAGAACTATCCGCTCCAGAACGTGCTTGCGGGTGAACTGGAGCCCATCCTCACGGCCCTCCGCCTGGCCGATAACGCCGAGAGAATGGCGTCGCGAGAAGGGTAAAGGGTGAAGTCAAAGAGTTCCCTATTCTCCGATATCCCGCATCCGATATCCGATATCCCACCCCCAATCCCCAATTCATCTTTGGCCCTCTGTCACCCTTTCTCTTTCCGAATCTCCGACATCCGAAATCCCACATCCGATTTCAGAAACTCGTCTTCTGTCCTCCGTCTTCCAACATCTTCAGCATTCAGCATTCATTCTTCCACGGTCGCCTTTCCGAACTATTCACTTGCGTGCTGCTTCCGTCCGTTGGCTGTCGAATCGTATCTTATGAGGCTACACCCTGCCCGTCTCTGAACGTCGTTCTGAAGGCGGGCATACGTACAAACCACGTATTCCGGAGGGAACACACCATGGCAAAACAGTCAGCGGCTGAGCAACCAGCCATGTACGAGTTGATGTACATCATCAACCCCGTACTGAACGACGAGCAGACGCAGGATATCGCCGCCCGCGTCCTCAAGTTTATCACCGAGAACGGCGGCGACATCAGGGAGGTCGTCGAGATGGGGAGCCAGCGGTTGGCCTACCCGATTCAGAAGAAGCGCAACGGCTTCTACGTCAATGTCTACTTCACGCACGACGACGGTGATTTCGTTGCCAAGTTCGACCGTGTGATGCGCATCAATGACGACATCATACGCCACATGGTATTGCGATTCGATGCCAAGATGGAGCGTTACTACCAGGCTAAGAAAGCCGAGAGCGCCGCGCAGCCCGAAGAGGCCAAAACTGAGGCTGCCGAGGCTTGAGACCTCGCTCCTGCTTTTTCTGACTCTGACGATCCGAAACCATCATGAGTGAACAAACCCAGACGACACCATCCAAGCCCGAGGCTGCACCAACGGCAGCCCAACCCCAGTCTACTACGCCGGCTCAGACAGGCCAGGCACAGCCTGCTACAACCGCCGAGCCCATCGCCCGCACCGCGGCGCCGGGCGCCCGTTACCAAAAGCCCAAGTGCCCGTTCAAGGAGGCCGGTATCGAGTTCATCGACTATAAGGACACCGAGACGCTCAAGCGGTACCTCAGCGACCAGGGCAAGATTCTTCCGCGCCGCCTCACCGGCGTCTCGGCCAAGTTCCAGCGTCAACTGACTACGGCCATCAAGCGGGCGCGTCACGTAGCGCTGCTGCCCTTCGTTGCCGACAACGTTAAGTAGTACTTGGCGCTTTGTGCTTTGGGGATGTCAGGCTTCACGCCCCCGCAACACAGAGATGGCCTTGCCAAGATCGAAGGAAGAAGCACAAACAACAATCTTATGAAAGTCATCCTGAAGGAAGACCTCACGAACCTCGGCCTTGCCGGAGAGTTGGTGAACGTGAAGGCCGGGTACGGGCGCAATTTCCTGATTCCGCGCGGCCTCGCCGTTGTTGCCAACAAGAGCAATACCCTTCGCTACGCCGAAGAAACGCGGCAGCGCGCGCACAAGCTGGAGCAGAAACGCAACGACGCTGCGGCCCTCGCAGATCGCCTCTCGACACTCGAACTCGTCATCAAGATGCCGGTGGGCGAGGAAAACCGGCTCTTCGGCACCGTTACCACCCAGCAAGTGGCCGACGTGCTGGCCGCCAAGGGTTTTGATGTAGACCGCCGCAAGATTTCGTTGGATGAAGAGATTCGCCTTACGGGTGTGTACCCGGCGAAGGTCAAGCTCCATCCGGAGCACACGGCTGAGATCAAGATTACCGTCGAGCCGGACATGGCCCGTGCCCCGGTTGCAACTCGTGTTGCGGAAGAAGAAACGACTTCGCAGGACGAGTCGGCTGAACCGGCTGAACAAGAAGAGGCGACTGCGCAGGAGGAGTCGGCAGAACAGGAAGAAACGACTGAACAGGACGAGTCGCCTGAACAAGAAGAGGCCGCTGCTCCGGAGGAAACGACCACGCTGGATGAGCCTACGGCGTAGCCTCCGATACCTGGTCTCAGGGCGTGCGTGCAGGCTTCTCGTGTATCCGGAGAGATTCATTCGGATCTTCAGTCCGGGTTCCTCGTTTGGATTGCCGCACCACCTCTGTCTTTCTGCTTTTACCAATGAACATTCGGCTTCTCGTACTCCTGGTTGGGTCGGTCCTGATGGCTCCGGCCTCGCAGGCCCAGTTCGGATCGCCGGGTCCTGAGACAGTGGTGACGTGGACGGCCTCGGCGCGCCCGCCTTCAACAGCCTCCCGGATGACGAACACGTTTGGAACAGGCGACCGGGTGTACATCACGCTTTCGGCCGATATTGTGGAGGGCTGGCGGGTGTACGCCATTGACTCGCCCGCCGGCCGGCCGCTTACGCTGGAGTTGAATGCGCTTCCGAGCGGTATCGCACTGTATGGTTCACCAGGGGAGACGGCTACGCAGATGGGCCACGATCCCGGCCTGGACGCCGACTATGCGTACCATGAGGGAAGTGCGCGTGTGTGGCAGGGTTTACAGGTACAGGAAAGTGCGGAGGCAGGCGAGCACGTGGTTACGGGGGAGATCCGCTATGCTGCCTGCAACGACGAGATGTGCCTGCCCGTCAAGGCGGTGCCGTTCCGTGCGCGCTTTTTGGTGAGTCACTGAAAAGCCCAGGAAGAGTTTCTCAGGCAAACGGTTTGGCTTGCTGGAAACTCAGTGTGACAATCACATGCGTGGTTTAAGGGTGCTCACGTAGGGACGAATGCTCCACCGAACCCTCTGGTGGAGTCATGCGAATCTTAACGCTTGTTTTTTGGACCCTGGCCACATTATTTCTTCCCGGCTGCGATGGCATCTCGGACTTGCTGCCTCAGAGCACGGTCGAGCCTCCCTCGGCAGAGTGGAGCGCCATGCTGGCGGCCATCAACACCATTCGTGCCGAAGGGCAGACGTGCGGCAACGACTACCACGCTCCGGCTGAGCCGCTTGCCTGGAGCGGAGCGCTTGAGTCGGCTGCGCGGCGGCACACGGAGGATATGGCCGAGCATGAATACTTCGACCACGTAGGAAGAGACGGCAGCACGGTCGGCGACCGCGTATCGCGTGAGGGCTATGCCTGGCGCCGTGTTGGCGAGAACATTGCGCGGTACCAGAACTCAGTCGCTGAGGTGGTTGAGGATTGGGCGGAAAGCCCCGCCCATTGCGCCAATCTGATGAACTCGGGTTTCGTAGAGATGGGCGCAGCCGAAGAGAACCTCTATTGGACGCACGTAATGGGTAGTCCGCGCTAGGAGAGATGCCAAAGAGGTAATCGTTTTGGAGTGGAGGGTTGCGATATTCCGCGTACCCTTTCGCCCGAGACCACCGTGGAAACCGTTCTCTTCGTTTGTACCCACAACTCTGCGCGGTCGCAGATGGCCGAGGGAATCCTCCGCGCCCGCTACGGAGACCGTTACCGGTCTCTCAGTGCAGGCACGGAGCCGGGAGGTGTGAGTCCGTTCGCTGTAGAAGCCATGCGCGAGCTGGGTATCGACATCAGTAGCCACCGCTCCGAACACGTTGATGCGTACACCAACCAGTCGCTGGACTACGTCGTGACGGTGTGCGATTCTGCAAAAGAAGCGTGCCCGTACATCCAGGCCACGAGGCAAAATATCCACGCGAGTTTTCCGGATCCGTCGGCGGCCGTTGGCTCGGACGAGGAGAAGCTGAACGCCTTTCGCATCGTCCGCGATGCTATTGCGGAGTGGATCAACGCTACGTTCGGGCCAGGGGGGCAGGCGTAGGAAGCCAGTTTACCTACCCTCTCCGGCGATCAAAAGACTCTTGTTGGGGTGTGCCCGCCGGTACGTCGAACGGGTCTGGAGGAAGATGTACCATCATCTGTACGGGATAGCCGTCCCGGTACATGAACGGCGACGGCGGCCCGTTGATGTCGTGCCCGATGATGAGCACCATCGTACCCTGGCTGTTGATGGTGGCGCCTACGGACGAGATTTCGTCTCCGCCGGTCTTGTCCCAAACATCGGTCCATTTGAAGAGCCAGATCGCATCCGGCTCCAACATGCGAATGCAGCCGTGGCTGGCCGGGCCGCTGGTAGGCAGCGCGTACTGATGCATGTGGATTCCGCGCGACTCATGCACGTTCATCACCCAGTACATCTCCCATAACTCGCTGGATGCAGCCGGATTGATGACGCCGGGGCTAAGTGTAGAGACCCGGTATTCCTGCTTCCAGTTGATGTTGAACCGTCCGCTCGGCGTCCGGTTGGATTGTATGCCCGTAGAAATGATGCCCCACCGCTGGAGTTCGCCATAGTGGTAGGCCCCCCAGGCCTGAATGCTCTTGTCCAGAATGACGATTTTCTCCATCGTTCTCGAAGCGGGGTAGTAGCGCGGAAAGGGGGAGTAGGCTCGGAAATCGAGGGCAAACTGGCTCGGTACAATCAGTGTGTCGCCGGGGTAGAGGCTCTCCAGATCGTTGCGGTTGAGGAGCCAGAGGAGTGGCTTCACCACGTCTCGGTTGCCGAACAAGCTGTACAGGTGCAGGCGGGCTCTGAGCCGGTTGAGCCCTTCCGGAATAATGTGATACCTGTACCTGACGTAGGGAACCTGGTCCAGTGAACCCGTACGGCGCTCCATCGTGTCGATCAGCCATGCCTGGCTGAAGTACGTCGTTCCCGCGTCTTGCGCATAATCCTGTGAGATGTTCGCATCAGCTGCCGTGGCGGAAGACTGCGCGCGAACCTGCGTGAGGCAGAGCGCCGCAAACACGAGTAGATAGAAGGGGGGAAAGCGCATGGCATTGAAATGTGAGAGGCCCATAACGCCAAGATAAACCGTATGCGGTGCGGAATAGTATAAAGGATATCGTTCGGCCAGGTGTTTTTTGGGATTTAGGGGTTTGTAGCGAGGCGTGCGGATAAATGGGCCGATAGACCGTTACCGCAGCAGAATCACGTTAAATCCGATCCGTTAATCGGTAAGGAAGCGTCCGGTTTAAAGTATCACTGGTTGCTAATCCTGCCTCATCGCAGAGAGTCTCCTAACAACGTGCTACTGAGTCGCCATTCTCGCAGATCTGCGCAGCGCGGCTACTGCGCAAAGCTCTACCTGGCAGGCTCTTGAAATATGTCGTTCTGTTTGCGTCGGCACCTTGATTTCGACCGAGATACGCCCCGCGCTCGCTGCGGGGAGCAAATAACCCGCCGGCCTCCTAGGCGGGCTGGGCACGGTGGAGCAGGCCCGCGTGCCAGGTGTCATCCGCACACCGTTTGATTCCATACGCGCGCAGCTCGCCGGCAGAGGTCGTCGTGAGGTCGAGGACGAGCGTATCCGATGTAACCGCGCCCTCTTCGGCAAGCCGCCGAAACTCTGAGCGCGAAACCGTTTGGAGTGCGCCGCTAACGTCGTAGTAGAGCACATCCAGTGCACCGGTCCAGTCGAAGCCGAGCTTGGCCGAAGAGGCCTCAACGGCGTGCGTGAGACTGTCGATCCCGCACCCCGAAATACCAGCGTTGAGGTCGTCTTCAGAAAGGTGTGCTCCGACGACCAGCACTCGGTCGAACAGCATCTCTACTTCTCCAGGAACAAGGCGTCCGTGAGACTTCCACCCAGAGAGAAACGTCGTGATGTCTTCCTGAAGAGCTTTTTGTTGTTCCGAGGACAGATCGCGTCCGGCAGCGAAGAGCCAGATACGTGCGTTGTCCGGGAGTGACGGGTTTAGCATACTCGTGGCCGTATTTTTCGAAGTGTAGACGCCTACAGGCTTTATAGGATTGGCACAAAAGGCCGTCAGTGCAGATCAGATGCGCGAAGGTTTCCCGGCGATCTCTCAGGCAGCCTCAACCTGACGTTTGTCGTCGACAAGATTCAATGCGCGCTCAACGAGCCCATCCGGGCCGATGCCCACCTCATCGTGTAGTTGCCGCTGCGAGCCGTGATCCACAAACCGATTCGGCAGGCCGAGCCGCAGCACTTTCGGGCCTGCGTAGCCATTGTCACTCGCCCATTCAACAACAGCCGAGCCTGCACCGCCGTCCACCACGCCGTCTTCTACGGTAATGATCTTCGCGAAACTGGTAAAGACCTCGGTGAGGAGGGCTTCGTCGAGCGGCTTGCAGAAGCGGAGATCGTAGTGCGCAGCCTCTATGCCCACCGCGGAAAGGCGTTCGCGCGCCTCGTAAACGTACTGGCCGATGGCGCCGTACGTCAAAAAGGCAACATCTGAGCCATCGGCAACCTTGCGGCCTTTGCCGATCTCCAACTCCTCGAACCCATCCCGAAGGGCCATACCGGTTGCTGCACCGCGCGGGTAGCGGATGGCAAAGGGGCCGTCTTCGTACACGAGCGCCGTGTACATGAGGTCGCGGAGGTCTTGTTCGTCGAGGGGTGCAGAACAGATCATGTGCTGCACGCACCGCATGTAGGCGATGTCCAGCGCGCCGTGGTGCGTCGGGCCATCTGCGCCCGCAAAGCCGGCTCGATCCATGCAAAACACGACGGGGAGATTCTGCAGTGCTACGTCGTGCACCACGCCATCGTAGGCGCGCTGGAGGAACGTAGAGTAGATGGCGACGAACGGCCGAAGGCCCTGCGTGGCCAGGCCGGCTGCGAAGACCACACCGTGCATCTCGGCAATGCCTACGTCAAACGCACGGTCGGGCATCTCGGCCAGCATGTATTTCAGGCTCGTGCCGCTAGGCATGGCGGCCGTCACGCCCACAACACGCTTGTCGAGTTTGGCGAGTTCGATGATTGTCTTGCCGAAGACATCCTGCCAGTTCGGCGCTTTCTTACCGTTGGTGGAAGGCTTGGCGAGGCTGACGCCGGTCAGCTTGTCGAACGGGGAACTGGAGGCATGCCACTTCACCTGGTCTTCCTCGGCCGGGGCGAAGCCCTTCCCCTTGACCGTGGTGATGTGCAACAGAATGGGGCCGCGTAGTTTGCGCACTTCCTGCAAGCGCTTCGTGAGCGACGTCACATCGTGCCCGTCAATCGGGCCGATGTAGCGGAAGCCGAGGGCCTCGAACAGCATCCCCGGTGTGATTGCAGCCTTTACGCCGTCCTCTATCCTCGAGGCGATGCGTTGCAGCGTATGGCCGCCGACACCCTCCAGTTTCTCGAAAAAGGCCCAGACATCGTCTTTGAGGGCATTCCAGCCGCCGCTCGATGAAATGCGCGCCAAGTACTCGTGCAACGCGCCTACGTTGGGGTCGATGGAAATCCGGTTGTCATTCAGGATGACGACGAGGTCGGAATCATCGGCGCCTGCATTGTTGAGGCCCTCGAAGGCGAGGCCACCCGTCATGGCGCCGTCTCCGATTACAGCGACCACCTTGTAGTCGGCTTTGAGGATATCCCGCGCCTTCGCCATCCCCCGCGCCGCGCTGATAGACGTGGATGCATGCGCCACGCCGAACGTGTCGTACTGCGACTCCGATCGTTTCGGAAAGCCTGAGAGCCCCCCGTACTTGCGGTTCGTCGGGAAGGCATCGCTACGGCCCGTGAGAATCTTGTGGCCGTATGCCTGATGGCCCACATCCCACACCACCTGGTCCACCGGCGTGTTGTAGACGTAGTGCAGGGCCACCGTCAACTCCACCACCCCGAGCGACGCCCCGAAGTGACCGCCATGCACCGATACGATGTCGATGATGTATTGGCGGAGCTCGTCGCATACCTGCGGAAGCTGGTCGAGCTCGAGCTCGCGCAGATCGGCCGGGCGATCAATTTTTGAGAGAAGAGGACCAGGAACGAACCGATGCTCTGCCATAGAAGGAAAGGGCTGATTGTTAGAGACTGCTGTTCGCTGTTGCGGAAAAGTTTGGTTCTGAAATATACGGTTGTGGTAGCAACACTCTTGTTAAAGAGGGATTGGCGTCCATGCCCGATTCGCTGTGTATTGAGTTTCAACCGCCTCTCAGAAAAACCACTTCGCCAAACCTAGTACGCCTTGTTTCCATGGCACGCGGTGGCTGACGCCACTCTGGCCCTCAAAGGAGGAGAGGTTGTCGAGGTACCATTTGTAGTTGCGCAAGAGCGCGTCCTTGTTGCTATAGGCCGGTTTCCATCCGAGGGCGCACCTAGCTCTCTCGATGGACACGAACGAGTCCTTGGTGGCCGTCTCGTAAACCCACGAGTAGAGTGGAGAGAGCCCGAGCCGGTCCAGCACCCGGAGCGTCCAGATGGCGGGTTTAGCAGGGAGGCCCACGATGCGTTTGCCATGCCCCGCCTCTTCCAGCACCACCTGGTAATCCTCGCGCATGGTGGTGAAGACTTCCGCACCGATGTTGAACACGTCGTTTGCCTGATCGCCGGGCTGCGTGGCACACCGGTGGATGGCATCACAGAGATCTTCCACATCGAGAAGTTGGTAACGATTCCGGCCGCTTCCGAGCATGGGGAAGTTCCGGCCGTCCGTGGCCCAGTCGTAGAGGAGGGAGAACACTCCGAGGCGCTCCGGCCCCACAAACGATTTCGGCCGGATGACCGAGATGTAGAGGCCACGCTCACGGTATTCCTCGCAGAGTTTCTCGGCCGCTACCTTGGCCTCCCCGTACGGGCCTACGCCGTGCAGCGAGTCGGTTTCTACGAGTGGGTGATGGTCGGGTACGCCATAAACGGCCGTGGACGAAATCTGAATCAGCCGACCCACGCTGTGCTCCAGCGCCGATTCGAGGACGATGTGGAAGCCTTCAACATCCGTTGAGAATATTTCTTCTCGGCCAAACCGTGGCAACGCGGCTGCACAGTTGACCACGACATCTGTTTCAGCCATCAGTTGGTCCACGGTCGCCT
>JADFLK010000426.1 GCA_022564455.1 Bacteroidota bacterium | reverse complement strand
AATAGGCAGGTTAGAAATCTGCCCTAGGAGGCCGACGCACACGACCGCCGTCATCCATACCGCAACGATTATCGTGAATACGCGGTAGCCGATTCTGCGAGGGGGAAGCGTCAGGTTGTCGCGGTCGGTGGAGGTCATTGAATGCGGGTTGGAGAAGTCATCCAACAGAAACCGTAGAGGCAGGATTCGGCGTCATGCGTAATTGACTGTGAAGTTGATTTACGTGATCAATCCCGCCACACGTACTCGAAGAGCATCACGGAGGCCGTGATCATCAGCCCGCCATAGCCGACGAGCGCGGTCAGGTCGGTAGCGGCAGCGCTCCACGTCGCGCCAGGTTCGAAGGCAAGCTGTGTCAGTTGGACGACCGAGAACAGCAGCGGAATGAGCACGGGAAAGGAGAGGACGGCCAGCAGGGGGCCGCTGGAAGCTGTTCGGGCGATAATGGCCGAGAGGAGCGTAGTAGCTCCGGCAAGGCCGACGGCGCCCAGTACGAGAGTTGTCGCCAGCAGGCCGAGGGCATGGATCTCGGGACTCACCAACAGCCAAAAAATGAGCGCCGCCACGATGTTCAGCGCGAGCGTGATGGCAATGTTGAAGGCCAGCTTCCCAACGTAAATGGGGGTCGCCGGAAGAGCCAGTCGGAGGAGGAGCACGGTGCCCCGTTCCTCTTCGACGATGAACGCGCGGCCGAGGCCCACTACGGCGGCGAAGAGAATGACGATCCAGAGAAGCGCCGCCGCCATCGGCGGAGTCACAGCGGCATTGCCCACGGCGAAGCGCACCAGCAGCACCGCCGCCGCCACGAACAGGCCGAGCGCATTCAGGGCAAAGCGCGTGCGCAGCTCAAGCCGTGCATCTTTTTGGAATACCGCAATCGCGCCGTGCAGCCAGGCCATGGTAGGTGGGCGTTGTGTGGGTCGCACCCGAAGTTAATAGGGGTGTGATTTATCACGCCCAATTTCGGAGTTGATATGATTCCGGGGCCGTAAAAATTCACGCCCCACCTGAGCTTGCGTTGAGTGGAGACGAAGCGTCACTGCTTCCTCGCGTCTTTGTGCGGCTTGGGATGCCCTCCCGGCGGAACGCCATCGACAAACCCGTCCTGATTGTGCCAGTTTGGGTGCGGGAGGTCCGGCAGGTCGCCGAAATCGCCGACGAAACCAATCTCCGAATGCAGGCGATAACCCAGTTTTTCTTCCACGGTTCGTTGAATCAGGCCGATCAGCGTGCGTACGTCTTTTGCCGTAGCGCTGCCCGCGTTGATGAGGATGTTGGCGTGGCGCCGCGTCACTTCGGCGCCACCGATGCGCTTGCCCTTCAATCCGGACCAATCGATCAAACGCCCCGCGCCGACGCCGTCGATCTTTCTGAAGATGCTTCCGGCGGATGGTTCCGTATCGAGCGGCGGATGGCGTTTCGTGCGCCATTCGAGGTTGGCTGCCATGATCTCGCGCAGGCGTGTTTCATCAGTCTGTTCGAGTTGAAAGGTCGCCGACAGTACGATATCAGGCCGGTCGTGCAGAATCGAGTAATCATACCCGAAATCAAAATAATCTACCCCCACGGTTTTGTGCTCGCCCTCCGCCGTGAGCAGTTTGGCCTCTACCAGCACCTCCTCAATGAACATCGTTCGCGACCGATCCGGCGAGAGAAAGTGCAGATTCTGCCAGAGCGCTCCACCCACCGTAGACGGAATGCCGACGTAGTGCTCCAAGCCCGAAAGGCCATGCGACACGGCAAGCTCAATCAGGTTCGGGTAGCAGATGGCCCCGCTTTCCGCCCAAATGCGTCCGGAATCGACATCCACCGTCGCCTGATCTGCGCAGTTGCGGATCACGAGTCCTCGAAATCCGAGGTCGCCGACGAGGATGTTAGCGCCGGCGCCGAGCAAGAAATGTGGAACCTCCAGCGAGCGTGCTGCCGTGATGGCCTCGGCCAACTCTTCCGCCGAGTGGACCTCCAGAAACAGATCTGCTGGGCCACCGATTTTGAACGTTGTGAACTTTGCCAGCGCTTGGCGTTCGATGAGCCGGTCTCCCAGAACATCGCGCAATGCAGCGTAACGGTCCGCTAGTTCGTCCGTAGAGACCGTTGGTTGCAAAGATGAAGCGCCGGCCACGAAATTGAGAGATGGAGCAGGAGGATAGGAGTCCGTCAGACTCAGGATGGTTCTACCGCGGCGGGGATAAATTGGCCCATTCCTCCGATCTTTTTCGTTATCCCGCAGTACTGCGGGACGATTCAAAAGATCGAAAGATCGTTTTCGATTTTCCGCAAGCCTTGTTAC
>JADFLK010000425.1 GCA_022564455.1 Bacteroidota bacterium | reverse complement strand
GAACCGTCCAGCTGGAAGGGTTTGACAACGGTACTATCGTATACAGTTTGGAGACGCCTGGGCTAATCTTCGTCTTTAATGGCGATATTGGCCTATTCGAGGGCAAGCTTTTTGTAGGAGTGGGGCCGAACCAGGTCTCAGGACAGGCATACGCCCCCACAGCCGGTGTCTATGAATGGCAGACGGCGGCGCCCGTAACCGGCACAACGCCACCTTATTCCGGATTCGATCAGGGTTTCGAATTAGAGTACACAGACTCCTTCGCGCCCAATCCGATTCCTGTTCACGTAACGCAGCGTTCCTATTCGGACAACGACGCGCCGAACGACTGCTACGTAATTCTGGACTTCGACGTCCAGAACACGTCGAACTCGACAGAAGATTTCTATATCGGACTCTTCGCTGATTGGGACGTGGGCGATTTTGTGCAAAACCTTGGAGGCTACGATGCAGCGACGCAGCTCCTGTACGTTTGGGATGACTCGGGTACGTCTACAAATTATTTTGGTGTCGCAGCAGCTCTGGCCAATACGGCTGGGGTCTCCGGCTGGGAGTTGGACCTCGGTGCGGGCTTAAACCCGACCGAAACAGATCACTGGAATGCGCTTACAAATGGCGGTGGTGTCATTCCCGGCGCTGTTGAAGACCGAAGAACATTGATCGGTAGTGGCCCCTATACCCTGAGCCCAGGTGAGTCTGCCCGAGTGCAGTTTGTCATGGTCGGCGGCACAGATGAAGCCGATGCTATAGCGTGCGCTGCGTCTGCCCAGGTGGTCGTACCCGTTGAGTTGCTCTCCTTCGACGCCATCCTCGATGGAAACGATGTGTCCCTGCGTTGGGCAACCGCCAGCGAGACCAACAACGCCGGCTTCGAGGTCCAGATGGACGCCGGTTCCGGCTTCCAGGCATTGGGGTTTGTCGACGGCCACGGCACGACGACGGAGGCGCAGACCTACTCCTACGCCGTCCGCGACCTCGATCCGGGAACGTACCTGTTCCGCCTCAAGCAGATCGACTTCGACGGCGCGTTCGAGTACCACGGCGATCTGGAGGTGGCGGTAGAAACACCGGATCGGTACGTGCTGATGCAGGCGTATCCGAACCCCTTCAACCCCGAGGCCACCGTGCGTTTTGCCGTACGCGACTCGGCGCCGGTTACCCTCACGCTGCACGACGCCCTCGGGCGGCAGGTCTCCACGCTCTATAGCGGAACGCCTGAAGCAAACCTGACTCTGTCGGTTCGGATCGACGGAAGCGGCCTTCCGAGCGGCCTCTACCTCGTTCGGCTTACGGGAAGTAATTTTTCTGCTTCTCAAACGGTCACCTTGCTCAAGTAGCCTTTTTGACTCAGGTCTTCACTACTGGCCCCCACGCTCCGCAAATAGGAACGTGGGGGCCAGTTATGTTAATCTCTTCATTTGCAACACTTTCCAGATGGAGTCTCTTTCACCGGATTCTCGTTTCCTCCTCAACTTCGCGAATGCAATGCAGACGTTCGCCCGTGTATGAAGAATTCCATGAGGTGATCTAAAATGATGTCAGGTGCATCACATCCTCTTTTTGATGTTGACAAGCAGGCCCCCGATTGCGTATTTAGTGCATTCGCGGTGCCCTCGCGCGAGGCATCGGCTTTCCTCTCACTACAACCGCCCCATCACATGAAATTCCTCGCTACTACCACGCGGCTCGCAGCCGTTTTACTCTTGCTGCCTGGACTGGCGTACGCTCAAAACGTACTCGACACAGGCGCTGTCATGACGGAAGTCTTCGATAGCGGCTTCTTTGGTGAGGACGACGACTTCAACGGTATCGGCTTCGATTTCGGTGGCGACAACGGCCTGTTCGTCGGAAACGCGCTGGTCGGCATCGACGGTAGTTCTGACTCCCAACCGTATGCTGGAACTGAGTTCACCAACACGTCTCCCACTACCGCTATCGGTGCTCCAGTCGACCCATTCACGCATTTCGATACCGGTTGGGCCACGTCGTTTTCCAGTCCGCTCGGCGTAACTCTTCACCAGGAAGCGTACGCCCTCTCAGGCTCGAACGAACAGTTCGTCGTTTGTCAACTGTGCGCGGAGAACACTTCGGGTGGAGACCTCGACATCTTCATCGGATACTTTGCCGACTGGGACATAGGCACCGCCGGACAGAACAAGGGCGATGTTTCTGGTGAACTCGTTTACGCATATGACTCTAGCATGGTGTCAACCAACTTCTTTGGCTTTGCGCCAATTGATGGTGACGTTCTTTCCGGTTGGACTGTGAGTTCTGCTGTAAACGATGCAGGCCAATACAC
>JADFLK010000424.1 GCA_022564455.1 Bacteroidota bacterium | reverse complement strand
GCACCACAACTTCGGTGCGTTTGTGCAGGCGTTGGAGGCCGAGATAGAAGTGTACGGGCGGGAGTTCGGAGGCAAGGAGCCCATCGAGACGCTCTACTTCGGCGGCGGCACACCCTCCCTCCTGCCGTTGGATGAAATCGCCAAAATTGTGGCGTCCGTTGAGCGCCATTTCGACACGAGCACTCTCTGCGAGGTGACGCTGGAGATGAACCCGGAGGAGGCAAAGCCACCGTACTTGCGCGGATTGAGGGATCTGGGCATCACACGGCTCTCGCTGGGCGTGCAGTCTTTTTTTGATGAGGATCTACAGTTCATGAACCGCGCGCACGACGCCGTGCAGGCTGAGGCCGCTGTGGAAGCCGTCGGCGATGTGTTCGATACGTTCTCCGTGGACCTGATCTTTGGCCTCCCTGATCAGCCGTTCGAGTACTGGGCGGCGAATCTGGAGAAAGCCATACGCCTCGGCGCGCCCCACTTTTCGACGTACAGCCTGACGGTAGAGGAACGCACGCCGCTCGCCAAACAGGTCTCGCGCGGCCTCGTGGAGCCTGCCGACGACGAGACCATGCGCGGGCTCTTCCTCTTCACGATGCAGTACCTCACCGATCACGGCTTCGACCACTACGAAGTCTGCTCGTTTGCGAAAGAGGGGCAGCGAAGCCTCCACAACCAAAACTACTGGCGGCACCGCAACTACCTGGGATTCGGCCCGAGCGCCCACTCGTTCTGGAAGACGACGCGCTCGGTGGCACACCGCTGGTCGAACGTGCGCAACGTCAACCGCTACAACGCGCTGCTGCAGCAACACGAGCTTCCGCTCGATGAACGCGAAAAGCTAAAACCAGGTATGCTCGCTGATGAGTACCTCTTCCTCGGGCTCCGGCTGATGGAAGAGGGCCTCGACCTCGGCCTTCTCGAAACCGACTACGGCATCGATCTCCTCACCGAGAAACGTACCGCCCTGGCCGACCTCGAACGGAACGGCCTCATCACTCTACGCAACAACCGCGTGCGCCTCACGCGCGAGGGCGCCGTGGTGGCGGATGCGGTGGCGCTGAAGCTGGCGGGGTGAATGTTTCAAACGCGATATTTCACGCAGCAATCCAGATAATCCCAGATTGAATCCAACTTCCTGATAACACGCGCATTCTTCCTGATTAGATTAGGTTGAGCGGAATAATCAGAGGTGAGCGGTATAATCGGAGGTTTGGCGACCTAGCCTTTGACCCTCTCAAACATTTCCTTCTATCCCACGTTACATTCTCCTGTCACACACTACCGCTTTCGGTCGAAGCCATGAGTAAACACACGCAACACGTAGTTAGGAGCTTAGACGGATGGAGCGTAAAAAAGGGAGGTGCAAAGCGCGCATCCAAGACCTTCGGCACACAAAGAGAAGCCATCGCTTACGGGAGGCAGATCAGTAAGAACCAGAGGGCTGAGTTGTACATACACCGAAAAGATGGGATGATCATGAAGAAAAATTCCTACGGCAACAACCCAAATCCTCCGCGCGACAAGCGCTGAGCCGGGTTCTAATGCGACAACCGATCCCCGACAGCTTTGAGGAAAGCGTATTTGTCAACTGTCCCTTCGATAAGCGTTACGTCAGACTGCTCCGTCCGATCTTGTTCGTAATTACCTACTTTGGTCACAAACCAAGGATAGCGTCCGAGACATCAGATTCAGGAGAGAATAGGCTCGCAAAGATTTCCGGCCTCATCGCTTCGTGTCGCTACAGCATTCACGATATATCCAGACTCAAGGCGGCCAAGGTTAATGAGTTCTACCGCATGAACATGCCTTTCGAGTTGGGCATTGACTTCGGAACTAGGCTTCATGGCCCTCCACATGCGACCGGCAAGAAGTTTTTGATCCTCGAGACGAAGGCTCACGACTTTAAAATTGCCCTCTCGGACCTTGGCGGTATCGATGTCAAGCGACACAAGAACCAACCCATCGAAGTGAGTCGGGCTGTGCGGGACTGGTATTACGATACGGCCGGCATCGCCGATTCCCGTCCCAAGGAGTATCATTGGGCCAGCACTGTATGGGGAAAGTTCAACGAGTTTGTCACGTCTCTTTTCGAAGAACGTCTTGCGGCTGGCGTTTCGGAGGCTGATGCAACGAAGGACATTGAGCGCATGCCTATCGCAGAGTTCATTAGCAGTGCGAAAGCTTGGGTTGAAGCAGATATCGACCCGGCCACCTAACCTGCCGCCGCTGACCGACAAAGGGGGCCAGCGTTCTGACGCCGCTTCGTGGCTGAGCGGTCGTCTGTTATGAGACATTGCATAGC
>JADFLK010000423.1 GCA_022564455.1 Bacteroidota bacterium | reverse complement strand
GCCCTGTCTGTCTCCGTGGACAATCAGAAACGGCGACCCATGCCCTTGAAACCACTTTATTGATCCACCAAGCCTGGCCGGTTCGCCGATAGTTGCGGACGCGTACGCACTCAGCGGTGCAATCCCAGCGGTTGCTTCCCCAAGCTCCACACGAAACGTCATGGTGTCGCCGGAAGCACTGAAATCGGTTAACTCTACAAAACTCGGGCCACCATCCGACGAGTTCGATGACGGAAACGTGTCGGCCCCAAAACGATTCTCGTACAGTTGAACCTGGGCCCCGCTTGCCGTGATGGCCGTGGCCGGGTTGCCTTCGTACCAGAAATCGAACGGCGTGCCCAGAGCAACGCCTCCATTCCCAAACCCGAGATCCTGAGCCCCATCGGCTTCCTCCACATCAACCGCGCGGCGGTCGGGGTTGCTGTTTACTCGGTTCGAGGCGAAGCCATCCCGCAGCACCCGCTCGTCGATATGCCAGATCACGATCCCCCCGTCGTAGCGTACGTCCTCGTCAGCAGTGCCTGGAAGCGCACGATCGTACGGATTGGCCGCTACAACCACGCCGCCTTCAAAGGCGTCCACATTGAACCGATCAAAATCCTCTGCATCAAGCGGGATGCGTTGTTCCACAATGTCGCCGTCGCGATAAATAGAAAGGACCAGATCGTCTGATTCTGCAGCGCGCTGGCGGTTTTCGACGAGGAAATATTCTGCCCCGGAAATAGGAACGCGGATGGCATCCGAAAACCCCAGCGCCGATACCGCCCCCAGCGTAACCTCCTGGGGGTCGGGTCCTGGCGCGATCTCAACCGGGTTGCTCCAGCCCAGATACTGCTTCGTCCACGCCGACGGCTCAGGGGGAAACAACCCGTTGAAGGCAAAGATGCCCAGCGGGTCCATCAGCCCGAACGACCCGATGGCGCTCTCACCGGTTTCGGCATTGAAGAGATCCGGTACGCCGAGGTAGGAAAAGAAAGACGCCGCAAGAAATCCATTGATGGAGAACTCGGCCACGAAGTCCTCGCGGATGATAAAGTTGCGGCCCAGGCGTGACTCCGTCTCGGGGATCACCATCGTGCTCTGCACTGTGAAGCCGTTGAAGGTGATCGGTGGGCCGGGAGACAGCCGCTGCAACGTGGCCGCGTCGAAGAACAGGGACGGCAGATCCTGCGGCGTGCGGTCGAGCGTAGTGCCCGTGAGTTCGATGTCGCGCCCCGCACCCGCATGAAAAAGCACGAAGGCCGTCGTCGCAGGGTCGAATCCGGAGAGATCGAAACCGCTCTGCGCACCGGCCAGCGTCCATGCTTCGCGGACGAGAGCCGCCAGCTTGCTCAGCTCAGCATCGCTGTTCGCGTCTTCCCCGATGGGGCTGTAGGCAGCCATCGGAAGAGATACCCGCACAATCTCAGGCACGAGGTGTGTATTCACCACCGTACGCCCGTCGCTCACGTGCTCTACGTAATGGCTTACGAAATCAAGGTGGGCCTGGAAGTAACCCGCATCGTGCGGCAGCGGGTCGATGGAGACCTCCAGCCCACGATACAGGTTATCGGAGAACGTGCCATCTCCCGTCGTAAACCGGGACGTGTCCGGCTGGAACTCTACCCGTAGCGCCACGACATCGTAGAACGGTGCCGCGGGCCGACCGAGGACGTCGAGCCCACTTCCTCCTTGCGCCCTTACCGCATGCGACAGTGCCTGAACCCTGGCCTGCTGGGCACGGGTGCTCGAACTGATCACAAGGCAAAGAAGACCAAGAAAAAGGCCGCGCATCACACGTGCGGCGATGCGCGGCCTTGAGGAGCCTGTCGAACTCAGGATGATTCTACTGCGGCGGCGGCAAATCGGCCCATTCCCCCGATCTTTCTCGTTACGTAGCACTGCTATGCGCCTCAAAAGATCGATAAACTGTTCTCGATTTCCCGTCTGCCTCGCTACGAACCCCTAAGTCCGACAGGCTCCTTGAGATCAACGAAATCGTCATCACATCAGCAGATGTCCCTGCTTAGCGATTCATGTTGAGCATGACCGAAAAGCGAATCTGCTCGGCGAGGGGTGAGTTCTCTTCCAGCGCGTAGATGTACGACATATCAACACCCACCAGGCTGTAGCGGATGCCGGCGCCGAACGTGAGAAACTGACGATTGCCGTTGGCAGGATCTTCGTAGAAGTAGCCCGTGCGGAGCGCGAAGAGATCACTGTACCAGTACTCCAGGCCAGTCCCCACCGTAAGCTGCTTGAGAACACCGACACTATTACAGGTGGCATCGGTGTCGCAACTGTAGTTCTCCGTCGCGTTG